>NZ_JBVHLU010000040.1:0-8687 GCF_055558835.1 Embleya sp. NPDC025285 | reverse complement strand
AGGCAGAGGCGGAATGCGCCTCCGAGCCTTCTCGGGGTCCTGGATCCAGCGGTGAGCGGGCGCCGGCTGCCGAATCCCCACAGCCGCCCGCCACCCCCGTGCCCGACACCGGTCCGACGCGGCCGATTTCGGCTCCGGTGCCCACCACGAGCACGAGTCCGACTCCCACCGCGCCGGGTCGACACCGCGGCGCCGAGCCTCGGTCGACCGACATCGTGGCCGTGCCCCGACCGCTGTCCGCCGGCTCCGCCGCGTCGGTCTGGGGACTGGTACTGGCCGGCGGTGGGGCCAAGGGCGCCTATCAGGTCGGCGTATTGCGCCGACTGGCCGAGGAGGGCCTCGAACCGCGCGCGATCTCCGGTGCCAGCATCGGCGCCTTGAACGCGGCCGTGGTCGCCTCCTCGCCCTCGTTGGCCGAGGGGGCCGCTCGGCTGGCCGTGGTCTGGGAGGCCCTGGGGACGGCGTACCAGGCCGCCGAGAACGAGCGCGGCGCGGGCGTCGGCGCGGGCGTGCGGGCCGAACTCGCGCACGTCCCGGTGCCCGAGAACGCGTCCGGTCCACCGGCGGGTCTGCGCGAGCTCCACCGCCGCAGGCACAGTCCGATCCTGCGCACCGAGTTCCTGCGCGGACTGCTGGAACGTTGGGTGGATCCGGCGGCTCTCGGGCGCGGTCCGGACCTGTGGGTCTCGGTCTTCCCCGCGATGGCCGGCTGGTCCGGATTGGGGTGGCTGGTCGACCTCGGGCGCTCCGCCGCCGGTGCCTCCGCGACCTGGTTGCGCGTCCAGGACCTGGCCGAGCACGACATGCACGACGCGTTGTTGGCCAGTGCGGCGTTGCCGTTCGTCTTCCCGCCGCGCCGGGTCGCCGGCCGCGCCTACCGGGACGGCGGCCTCGGTGACAACGTGCCGCTGAACCCTTTGGCGGCGGACAGCGGTTGCACCAACGCCGTGGTCGTCCACCTGGGCAACGGCGTGGTCTGGAACGGCGCGGCCTATCCGGGATGTGCCCCGCTGGAGATCCGGCCCACCGACGACATCGTCGAGCACCCCGATCGACGACTGGGGAACCTGGGCGCGCTGTTGGACTTTCGACCCGCGCGCCTGTCGGAACTGCAACGACGCGGCTACCGCGACGCGGCCGCGCTCGTCGGCGCCACGCGCGCGATGCTCGATTGCGCCCACACGTTGCGCGGCTCGCTGAAGGAGGTGGACTCCGCACTCGCCGCGGCCCGAAACGCGTCGGAAGCCGAATCCGACCGGCCTCCCACACCGTGACCGGACGATGAGCCGACCTCGCCACGAGTCCATGACGGACGACCGCCGCGAGCTGCCCCGGGTCAGACGGGGGCGCCGAAAGCTGCCCCGCCGGGTACCGTTCGGCGTCGAGGCACACGCCTCACATCCCCTGCCCTTGTCCCCGTTCATGGGAGCACCGAGCTGTCTTTTCCTGCCGACGAAGCACGTTTGTCGTCACCGGATCGACGCGCAGGCCGCCGACCGAAGCAGTGTGGGCTCGGACCACACCCACGAACTCACCGCGTTCACCTTGGACAGCAGTTCGCCGGTGCGCGGGTGGCGAGCGGTGAGGTCCATCGCGGAGAACGCGCCGTCGTGGATGCGCCGGCCGAGGCGGTCGCGGTGCAGGACGTCGAGCACGTCGAGGATGAGCCCGGTGCCGCGTACGAGGCGGAACATCTCGGAGACGTGCACGGTGTCGCCCGGCTGGGCCGATGCCGGCAAAGGCTGAGCGGCCTCGGGGATGTGGGACGGCGTCGGTGCCTCCCGGCCGCGAACCTCATGTTCGGCAGCCATCCGGGGGGAAGTAGCTGGAGGTGATCCGGTAGATCCCGGGGCGCGAAGCGGTCAGTTGTATCCAGGGGCCGCTCGCGCGCAGGCAGGCGCCGTCGGAATACAGCCAATGCGAGTAGGTGGCACGCACGGTGACCGTTCCCGGGCGGGGCATCCTGAGCACGATGTCGGCGTCGCCGGCACGGAGCACTTCGGCGGGGGCGGTGGCCAGTGGCACGGCGTCCCGGACGCGGAAGACGGTCCAATAGGCGTCGTTCCAGACCGGCTCCAGCCAGGAGCCCAGGCGTCCGGACCGGATCAACGCGGCCTCGGTCCTGGCGTAGCCGTCCGGTGGGGCGTGCGGCAGGACGACGTAGCCGACCGCCCAATCGTTCAGCCACGCCCGATAGCGCGCCTCGTCGAGCTCCTCGGAGTAGAACAACCGGCCGCGCTCCATGTCGAGTTGGCGGTTCCAGCCGCGCACCGCCTGGAAATATCGGGCGAACACCCGAGCCTCGCGGTGCGAGCCGGTGGGGACCACTTCGACACGGCCGCGATAGGCGCCCAGCCGGTCCAACTCGGCGATGACCCCGGCGGTGTGCCGCGACCAGTCGGGCACCTCCGTATGCGCCTGCACATCTCGGACCGCCACCACCGCCGTCCAGATCACGCACATCGCCAGCCCCGCTGCACAGAAGCGCGAGCGGAAGGACACGTCACCACCGACTCGGAGCGAGAACCTCCCGGGCTGCGGGCCTCGCCGTCTCCGCTCGAACCAGATTGCCAGCAGCACGGGCGCGCCGAGAAGCGTGCCCAGGCGCTCGACGTTGGTGCCCACCGGCGAGGGAATCAGCCAGGTCAGCACCACACCGACGGCGTAGACCGCGCCACCGGCCCGCAGCTCGCGCCAGTCGCGCGGTGCCGTCAACGCCACCACGACGCCGGCCAGGACCGGCAGGATGATCCGCTCGGCTCCCATGGGCTGTTGGCCGTGGGACGGGAACAGCGCGCTCACCAACCCGCCGACCACACCCGTCGGCACGATCAGGGCCAGGCCTCTCGCCCACTGCCGGTCGAGCAGGAACCCCGCGCCCGCCACGAGAAGGAACAGACCGGCCACGGGGCTGAACAGCACGGTCAGCCCCGTCCCCACGACCCCCGCGACGAGCCGCCACACAGGTGTGTGCCGCCCCACGAGGACCAGCAAGGTGCCCAGCGCGCTTGCGACACCGAGAGCGAACGTGGCGCGGCCCGAGACCACGTTGGCCCACACCGCCAGCGCCCCGATCAGCGCCGGCCACGTCGGCACCCTCCGGGTGGTGCGCACCAACAGCGCGGCCAACAGCCAGGTCGAGGTCAACCCACTCAGGGCGGCGAGAGTGCGGACCCCGAGCAACGCCATCAACGGCGGCGAGAGGACGCTGTAGCTGCCGACGTCGATCCCGCCGAACCAGAACAGGCCGTACGGTGTACCCGGATGCCGTACGGCGAACTCCGCCCAGGAGTACTGAGCCGCGAGATCACCGCCACCGGTGGCCAGCAGGAGACCCCATCCCACATACAGGGGTAGTGCGAGCGCAACCGTCACATGACATATCCGCCACCGGGGCGGGGAGACATCGGACGGCTTCGCGGGCTCGGGGTCCCCGCCGCGACGCGCGCCGGTCGCCTGGCCCGGGCGGCCACCGCGCCGTTCGCCGGAGGCGGCGCCGACGACCGCCGTCACGATGCGTTCGCTCTCGCGTCCGAACGCCGACCGACGCGGGCATGGACCCCACCGCAGGCGGCGCAGTGGAGCGAAATGATTCCGGCCGTCGCCCCCGCGCGGCTCGCTCATGACAGGTTCCTCACAGGCACAAATGGGCTCCACAACCGCTCGACGGATGCGGAGCCTGCTCAGGCATCAGGATGACGCACGAAGACTAATGGCCAGGCGCGCCGTGTGGCGCTCGGGGGCGGACCGGGCTCGATCGAGGGGAGGCCGGCGGCCCTATGGTAGGACGGCGCAGGACACGGCGGGGGCAGCGAGTGTGAGCGCGAGGACTGGGTGGGACGTGGTGCCCTGCCGGCCCCCGGTCGGCCGCGCGGTGTCGTCCGCGGGCCGGCGGCGGGTTTCGCGTGTCAGGGCCGGGCGGCCGCGGTGCACCGGTGCCGCCGGAAGGGCGAAGGCCGGGATCCGCCGTGGTGTGGCACGTATCGGTGCTCCGGCCGTTTGCCCATGTCCGGGACGCCGGGACGCCGGGACCCGGCGTGGGCGATCCTTCAACGGCCGCCACCGTACAGTCGCGGCGCGATGCCCACTGGCCGGCGCGCCGATGTGCGGCACCCGACGACAAGGGAGACGACGTGGCGTTATGGAAAATGGCCGAGGTGGACCTGAAGTAACCGGAGCCGGCCTGTTGTCTCGGCCGCCACGGCCCCGCGGCACGCCGGCACCCCGCGGGGGAGCAGACCGGGGGAGTCGCCGGGCACACGGCTCCGATCCGGCCCGCCCGTCCGGGTCCGGCGTGTGCCGGACGTGGGTGCGTGCGGCCGATACGGTGTGACGTGGAACGGGGTGGGCCGGCCGTTGTCACGCGGTGGGGGCGAGGTTCACCCCTCGGTCCACAGCGCGTATCCGGTGCCGTCGACGGGGCAGCCGAAGCGGGCCCATTCGCCGGCGCGGATACCCTGATGGCCTCGGTTGGCGGTGAGGTGGCGACACCCGGACACCACGAGGCGATCGCCCTGTTCGAAGAAGACCTGGCCGCCCGAACCCGCGCCGTGGAGCCGGATCACGGCGACACCTGGGGTTCACGACACCATCTCGCCCCCTCTGACGGCGACCGGGTACCGGCGTTCCCGACGCTCGGGGAGTTCCCGCTCGCATGGTGTTCGGGGAGTGTCTTCCCGCTCTCAGGGTGTTCGGGGCCGGAGCACCCGGGGTGAAAAAACCACCCGGTCGGCGGTCGGTTTACGAGGTGTCGTCAAGGACCTGGCGCAGGTGGTGCGCGAACTCGTCCGGCTTCCCCGGATATCCGAACTCTCCGTCGCAGAACCCGCCGTGATGGCTCGGGAACACGGTCACCCGCTGCCCGAGGAGTTCGGCGGTCGCGACGGAGGTGCGTCCGGTCTCGCTCGGGCTGCCGGAGGACGGTGGCCCGCTGCCCCTGGGCCGACTCACGCCGGGTTGGTCCCACTGGGTCAACCGGGATCCCGCCGCGCCGTTCCCGCTCCGGGCGACCTGGGCCCGGGAGGGCGAGCCCTTCGTGGCGGACCACGACGAGCGCGTCGCCGACGTCTGCAACCACGGCTCCGTCGTGCTGGGCACCGACGATGAACTCTCCTACCGGCTGCTCGTCGTCAACGGGCCCCCACGGGGCAGGGTCTGGCTGCTGGTCGGCGAGACGGGCGCCTACCGGTATTCGGGGCCGGAAGCCTTCGGCCTCCCGGAATGGGTTCGACGCCGGCACGCCGGCGACGGCTGGTGGGACTGACCGCGACAGGGAGCCCGACGCGCCGAGAGGGCACCGGGCCCGAACACCTGGTGGGGATGCTGCCGCTGCCGACAGCGTCTGCACGATCTTCCCTGTCCGGTGTCCCTTCCCGGGCTTCGGGTTCAGGTTCCGCTCGACGGACCACATCACCGTGCACGAGGCCGCCGAAGTGATCGGCAATCGGAGGCCTACGCGAGTCGGCGAGCTGCGTCGCGCTCCGACGGTCACGTCGAGATCCGCCCCGCGCGGGCGACACCCGGCGCCACGCCATGCGGACGGGGCGCCCCGAACGGAGCGGACGAGCACCCGCCCCCCGGATCGCAGAGCCACCCGTTCGACGGACGGAAAACACGTCGATCACGTCGGACCGGTACCGCACAATGGCCCGCATGTTCCCCGATGACACCTACCTGTCGAAACTCGGACGACTCACGTACTCCCTGGCCCTGCTGGAGAGCACAGCCCTCGCGCACCTGACACAACTTGCGGGCCTGCCACCGGCGTTGACCGCCCGCAAACTCACCGGCAAGACCCTCGAGGCGATCGCGCGCGCCCTGACCGACCCGGCCAACCTCGCGAAGGTCACCGACCCCTCCACCCGAACGTACCTGGACGCGGCCGGCGAGGAACTCGCCGCCGCCGCCCGAGCCGGCCACGCCATCACCCACGCCCGCGCCGCCGAACCCGGCGAAGAGCCCCGTCTGCACCGGCGTCCAGACCACAGCACTGCCGGCACCGACATCACGACCACCTGGCTCGACCACGCCCAAGCCGAACTCGACGACGGGCTACGCCGCCTCGGCGAAGCGCGCCGCACCGCCGCCTGACGCCTGGCACGCTGGGGTCTCCGGGCGCGCGGTTCGCGCGGGTGCCCGGCGGCTGCACCCTCCTTCGCGGTGTGAGGCCACGACGTGCCGTCGCCCTTCCCGCTCCAGAGCCCGCGCCCTCGGTTGTGCCGGCCGAGCCGACCACGGCGAACGCTCCTCCGGACGGATATCGCTCCGCCCGGTGAGCATTGCGGTGAAGCCGCCCCGACACACGAGAGCACTCCTCACTCCGACTCGACTTCCTGGCGATTCGGCAGATTCTCGCGTCGAATCACGGTAGGATCGAGAGGGTCGGGGTCCCGTGTGGGAAAGGTCGGGCGGATGAGCGACGGAGAGCGGACACCGGACGGGGACGCCTCGGGTCGGATTGCGCGCGGTGCGGTCGGCCCGGGTCCGGGTCCGGCGTTCGGGGTGGAGGAGGTCCGCAGGCAGTGGGCGCGGGTGGTGGCCGACGCCGCAGACGGCATCCAGGTGGTGATCCACGCTCCCCACGGCGTGCGTGCGGTGTTGGGTCCGCCGACGCCGGATGTGTTGGCCGCGCAGGGGGAGTTGCCGGCGTTCACGATGACCGCGGCCCGGCAGGGCTTGGGCAACCTGGTGCGCGCGGCCGCGGCGGGTACCCCGCAACTGGTCTTGCGCTACCGCCGCGTCTACGCCCAGATCACCCACACCGCCACCACAACCAGCGGCGGGGGCACCGCCGTGCCGGCGACGCGGGCGATGCCCGGACCGGACGCCCCCGACGTCGCGCCCCCGCCACCCGCCGCTCCGATCACCCCTGCCGCTTCCTCGGGGGCGGGTCGTCGTGTGGCGGGGTTCGCGACGGCGCTGGGGGAGGCGACCACCGCCCGCCGCCGTGCGATCTCCTTCGGCCCCACAGCCTTGGACGAGGCCCTGGGCGGTGGCGCGTTGCCCGGCCGCCTGGTGCTGGTGGTCGGTGCGCCCGGAGCCGGCGCCGGATTGTTGGCGGCGGGCACGGTGTTGTCCGCGACCCTGGCCCCGGCCGACGACCCCGACCAGCCGAACGCGGTGCTCTCGTGCACGCCCGGCCGCCCCCGCGCCGACATCGCCGCCCGCCTGACCGCAGCCGCCGCCGGAGTCGACCACCGCAGGCTGCGTGCGGACACCCTCACCGAGATCGAACGCCACGCCGCCGACGCCGCGTCGGCGCGCCTGGCCGCCGGGGGACTGCTCCTGGACGACGGCGCCGACCTCACCCTGGATCTGCTCCGGGAAACCGCAGCGGATATCGCGGGCCTGCGCCTGGTCGCGGTGGACCCGCTCAACCACCTCCTCCCCGGCGCGGCCGGCGTTGCCGGTCCCGATATCCGCCATGGTGTGGCCGCGTTGCGCCGGTTGGCGGCGGATCTGGACGTGCCGGTGGTGGCCGTGTGGGAGACAGGTGTGGGCGAACCGCCGGAGATCGTCGCGGCGTTGGGCGAGGCGGACACCGTGGTGCATCTGACGCGTGAGGGTGAGCAGGCGTTCGCGATCGTCGCCGAACGCGACCTGGGCCCCATCGCCCAGGCGGCCCTGCACGCCGACCTCGCCCACGTCCGCTTCACCGACCCCCCACCGGCCTCGACCGCCTCGAACGGGACCGGCTCGGCCGGGCCGGACGATGCGGCGCCGGCCGACACCACCGAGCCCCCTGTCCCCGCTCCTCGTGAACGAGCCGAGGGCCGACAGGACCGACCCGCAGCCGGCCCACCGGCGACCTCACCCCGCACAACGACCACGCCCGACCGCGGGACCACCCACACCGCGTCCACCGCGTCGAAGCCGGCGCGCAGGGTCGTGGTGGACACCGACGAGGACCCCCTGCCCGGGGCGATCGCCGGCGCGGTCGCCGAGGAACTCGCCGCCGCCGAGGGAGACATCACCGCCGCGAGCGAGGCCTTGGCCCGCCGGGCGATCCCCGACGTGATGGAGCTCCTGCGCCTGTCGCGGGCCGGGTCCCGGTACGAGCACACGTGGTATCCGCCGTTGCCGGAGTTGTTGCGCAAGCGGAGCAAGGAGGAGTCGGACGCGGTGTGGGAGGCCCGCCCCAAGTGGCGCAACCGGCACCTGCCCCCGGGCGATCACGAGGTCACCGCCCTGGACATGAACGCCGCCTACCTGTCCGCGCTCAAGGCCCACCTGCCCATCGGCCCCCTCGAACACCGCGCAGGCCCCGACCTGGACGACTTCGACGGACCGCGCGGCCGCAAACGCCGCCGCGCCGGCATCTACCTCGTCGAGCCCCCGACGTGGGAGCACGACGATCTCCCGAACCCGCTCGGCGACCGGGACGAGCCCGGCCCGCTGTGGATCACCGACCCCACCCTGCGACTCCTCCTGCGCTGCGCGTCGCCCGCGTACGGCACCCTGTGCGAGGAACCGCAGATCCTCGAGTCCTGGACGGCGGTGGCGACCGAGAACCTCCTGGAGCGGTTGCGGACCGCGTTGCGCGACGCCCGCGACGCGGCGATCGCCGAAGGCGACGACGTGACGTTGGACTACGTGAAGCAGATGTACGCCAAGCTGGTGTCCACGATGGGTGGTTCGAACTACAACCGGGAGATCAACCGCCCGGACTGGATGCACATCATCCGCTC
>NZ_JBVHLU010000039.1:0-87070 GCF_055558835.1 Embleya sp. NPDC025285 | reverse complement strand
TGGGGAGGGAAGAAGAGAAAGGGGTGGGTTGGTTTGGTGTGCGGGTGTGGTGAGGTGCTCCCTGGCCCCCCTTTGTACCCCAAGCGTGGGGGGGGGGGGGGGGGGTCCCCCCCCCCCCCCCCCGACACCATCGCGACGAACGGCACGAACACCCCGATCAGACCGGTGGCCACCTTCCCCTTGGCCAGCGCGCACAGCGCGAAGGTCAGGTTGAACACGACCACCGTCGCGGCCACCGGCTTGCTGTCGCCGTCGCCGAGGCCGAGCGGGTTGGCGCCGACGAACAGCAGCAGCCCCATCGCGGCGGTGATCAGCACCGCGTCCACCGACTTGCGGCCGTCCGCCGCCCAGTACACGTCGTCCAGGTGCACGAGCAGCGCGAACTCGTCCAGCGTGAGTGCGGCGCCCATCCCGAAGAACCCGGCGAGCACCTGCCGCAGCGCGCCGCCCGGCTCGTAGGCGAACTCCAGCGCGCCCGCGATCAACATCAGGAAGATCCCGTACACCTGGTGGTGCACGTGCACCTTGCCCACCATCATGTTCCGGAACGGGCCCTTGCCCGCCCGGATCAGCCGGGTGATCAGTCGCGTCACGGCGAAGGTGAAGATGAACGCGACGAGCATCCAGCCGACGCCGTGTGGCCCGGCCTCGGCGTCGCCCGCCAGCCCCGTCGTGGTCGAGATCCAGCCTTGGTCGTGCACAGACCCGTCCCTGCTCGCGATTCCCGTGTGAGGAGGATTGTCCATGATCGAATGGACCGAACGGCGCCACCGCCGCACCGGTGCGACGGCGACCGGATCGAATCGAGGTTAGGACGCGCATGGCCCTCCCCACGACTTCCACCGAGGTGACCTTCCCGGCGGGCGCCGGCACCGGCACCGCACCGATCCTGGCCGCGCCCGTGCTGCCGGACGGGCGGACCGCGCTGGTGGTCGCGCGCACCCCGTTCCACCCGCTGGACCACACCTGGCCGGACCAGCCCGCCGACACCGGGGTGATCCGGGTGGCGGGCGCGGAGTTGGCCGTGGCGGACTGCGTGACCGGCGCGGTCGGCCCGGACGGGGAGTTCGCGGTGGGCGAGGCGATCCCGGTCCGGCGCGGCGACGAGGACTGGTCCTGGCTGGTGCTGCACGTGCTCGCGCAGGCTCCCGGCGATCCGGACGACCTGGTCGGGGCGAGCGCCGAACTGATCGTGGACGCCGAGCGTCGGGCCGCGCTGAGCGCCGCGCACACCTCCTGCCACCTGCTGGCCTTCGCGCTCAACGCGGTACTCGCGCCGCGCTGGCGCAAGGAGGTGCGTACCGACAGCCTCGGCCGCCCCGACTTCGACAACCTGGCGATCACCTCGTCCCGGATGGACGTGGGCGGCAGCCGCGACGACTACCGGATCGGCAAGTCGCTGCGGAAGAAGGGCTTCACCGCGGACGGCCTGGCCCAGGACCTGCCCGGCGTGCGCGACGAGGTCGAGGCGCTGCTCGGACAATGGCTGAAAACCGACGCCGAGGTGCGGATCGAGGTGCCCGGCCCGGCGCTCACCGCCCGCCGGGTGTGGCACTGCGGACTGCCGGACGGCGACGCGCACATCCCGTGCGGCGGCTCGCACCTGGGCCGGCTCGGCGAACTGCGCGCCCTGGCGATCGAACTGACCCTGGACGAGGACGGCGCGCTGGTCGCGCTGACCCGGCCCGAGCGCGTCTGACCCGACCCGGCGAATTCCTCCACCGCACCCCCGGGAACCGGTCCCACGCTGCGGACGTTACCTTCGGAAGGAATTCTCTTTGCCTAATCATGACCTGGTCGGGGGACTTCCGACGTCCGCCATCACCCGTTCCAGGAGGCTCACGCCGTGAACACCATCGCCCTGGGTCCATCGTTCCTGGACCCCGACAAGCTGATCTCCACGTTCGGCCTGATCGGCATCCTGGTGATCGTCTTCGCCGAGTCGGGCCTGCTGATCGGCTTCTTCCTGCCGGGCGACTCACTGCTGTTCACCACCGGTCTGCTGGTCTCGGACGGCAAGTTCTCGCAGCCGCTGTGGCTGGTGTGCCTGCTCCTGTGGGTCGCGGCGGTGGTGGGCGACCAGGTCGGCTTCCTGTTCGGCCGCAAAGTGGGGCCGTCCCTGTTCAACCGGCCCGATTCGCGCTTCTTCAAGCGGGAGAACGTGGAGAAGGCGCACGAGTTCTTCGAGAAGTACGGCCCGCGCTCGATCGTGCTGGCCCGGTTCGTGCCGATCGTGCGCACCTTCACGCCGATCGTCGCGGGCGTGGCCCGGATGAAGTACCGCACGTTCGTGGTCTACAACGTGATCGGCGGGTTCCTGTGGGCGGTGGGCGTCACGCTGCTCGGTTACTCGCTGGGGCAGGTGCGATTCGTCCGGGACAACATCGAGTTCATCCTGGTCGGCATCGTGCTGATCTCGGTGCTCCCGGTCGCGATCGAACTCCTGCGCGCCCGCTCGGCGTCGCGCAGGCGGGCCGAGACGGACCCGGAGCCGTCGTCCGTCCCGGGGCGGGGCCGGCACCGCGCGGGCGACGACCGGCCGGACGCGGAGACCGATCGTCGGCGCTGAGCCGTACGGGTCGGTGCCGGGCGCCAATAGAGTTCACGCCATGCGCGCTCAACTTCTGGCCCGGGCGACCCTGCCGTCCCTGTGGAGTCTCGACCGCATCCCCGGCGCGGCGGCCTGGCTCGCGCACGGTGTGGACGGCTCGCTCGTCGTGCTCGACGACTCGCTGACCACCGTGCGCGAGGTACGACTGCCCGAGGACTGGCGGGGCGGCCACTCGGTCACCCCGGACCTCGGGCACTTCGTCGCCTCGGCACCGGATCGGGTCGTGGTGCTGGATCCGGACGGACGCGAGGTGTGGGCCCACCCGCACGTGCCGTGGGAGGCCGAGGAGGCCGGCTCGAGCGCGGTCACCTCGGCCGGGGTCTGGGCGGTGGTGCGGACCGCGGAGGGGGACCGGTGTGTGCTGCTCGACGGCGCGGACGGCTCCGCGCTGGCGACCTGGCCGCTGGACCCGACCACCGTCGGCTCCGAACTGCTCCCGCACCCCGACGGCGTGCACGTGGGCCTGGCCGCGTCGCACGCCGACGACGCGTACCGGATCTTCGTGCTCCGCGCGGACGCCCCGGGCGCGGTCGCCCAGGTGCCGCCGGGGGACAGCCGGGTGCTCAACGACATCCACGGCTCCGGCCGGATGATGCTGACCACGCCGATCGAGGCCGGTCCGCTGGGGCTGGTGCGCTTTCCGGACGGCGCGGTGATAGCGGCCCGACCGGGCGAGCAGGTCTTCCCGGACCAGGACGAGGTGTTCGACATCTACGCCGGCTTCGTCCGCCGCGACCTGGTGCTCGCCGCCTCCTCGGGCGAGCGGCACGTGCTGTTCTCGGTGCCGGACCTGCGGGCGATCGCCGAGGTCGAGTACCCCGAGGACGCGCCGCGCGAATGGCTCGTGGTGCGCTCCGACGGCGTGTGGCTCACCGCCGACTCGGAGTCGGGAACGGTGTGCACGTGGTCCCTGGAGCAGTCGATGGCGACCGGCTGAACCGAGCGCCGGCCCGACGAGGTCCGGGCACGGGTGTGTGGCCGGCGGGACCCGCGTGCGTACCGGTGTTCGGGTCGACCATTGAGGGATAAGCCCATTAGCGGGAAATGTGTGGCTTGTGGTGCGGTTGTGACTACGGCTCGTTAGCGTGAGATGACCTGCCCGGAATCGGAACCCCCGGTTCCCCTCGGTGCCCGCCGCTTGGAGGGAGACCGCATGCCTCGATCGTTCATCCATGCCGCAGTCCCTGCCGGACTCGCCGCCGTCCTCGTCCTCACGATCACCCCATGGGCCTTCGCCGACGATCCGGCAGGCTCCGGCTACCCCGGGGCCGACCAACTCGACCAGGCACAGGACGCGGTCACCGGCAAGGTCTCGGACGTCGGCCTGATCGAGGCCGAACTCGATCGTGCGGCGAGCGACCTCGAGCGGCTCGACATCCGCGCCGGCGTCGCCGTCGAGGCGTACAACGGGGCCGTGGTGCTGCGGGAGCAGACCCGGGACCGGGCCGTCGTCGCCGACGGACACCTGCGTACGGCCGACGCGCAACTGGGCCTGGCCCGGGCCGAACTCGGCCGGCTCGCCGCGCAGACCTACCGGATGGGCGGCGGTGCCCGGCTCGGCGGCTTCCAGGCGGTCCTGGGCGCCGACTCGCCCGCCGACATGGTCGCCCGGATGGAGAGCCTGCGGCGGATCTCGCAGAACGGCGACGACACCGTGCGGCGCGGCACCACCGCCGTCCGCGAGGCGGCGACAGCCAAGGCCGACGCCGTGCACACGGCGGAGGCGGCCGCCCGCGCGACCGAGGCGGTGCGCGCGGCCAAGGACCGGGTCGAGGCCGAACTCGCGGCGCAGCAGCGCCGCGTCGGCGAGATCGCGGCCCGGCGCACCGCGCTGCTGAGCGAACTGGCCGAACTGAAGCAGACCTCGGTCGCCCTGGAGACGCAGCGTCGGGACGACCTGGCGGCCGAGGCTCGGCGTCGCGCCGAGGAGCAGGCCCGCGCTCGGGCCGAGGCCGAGGCCGAGGAGGCCCGACAGGAGGCCGACCGGCAGGCCCACGAACAGGCGGCGAGCAAGGCCGCCGAGACGAGCGGGCCCGCCAAGCCGGCCAAGGGCACCGACCCGGCCACCGCGACCCGCGCCGACACCTCGGGCAAGGCCACGACCGCCGCCGGCGTGTCCGCCGCGATCGCCTACGCCAAGGCCCAACTCGGCAAGCCCTACGTGTGGGGCGGCGAGGGCCCGCGCGGCTACGACTGCTCGGGCCTGGTGATGCAGGCGTGGCGCAAGGCGGGCGTGAACATGCCGCACTTCGCCGCCACGCAGTACTTCGAGAGCAAGCCCGTGTCCTACCGGAACCTGCGTCCGGGCGACCTGATCTTCTGGAGCGAGACCAAGAGCGCGTCCGACATCCACCACGTCGCGATGTACCTGGGCGGCGGCCGGATGATCCACGCGCCGCGCACCGGCGACGTGATCAAGATCAGCAACATGTTCTACATGGGCACCCCGGACTACTACGCCCGCCCGTCCTGACCGCGTCCCGAGCCCTGCGGACCGATTCCCGAGTGCCCGGGACGACGAACGCCGGTCGGCGACGGCCGCCCCGGTTGTGGGGTGACCGTCGCCGACCGGCGTTCGCGTGTCGTGCTACCGGGTCAGTGGTGACCCTGCTCGGTGAGCCGCTTGCGCGAGGCCTCGACCTCGGCCTCGGCCTCGTCGCGGCCGACCCAGTTGGCGCCCTCGACCGACTTGCCCGGCTCCAGGTCCTTGTAGACCTCGAAGAAGTGCTGGATCTCGAGCCGGTCGAACTCCGAGACGTGGTGGATGTCACGCAGGTGCTCCACGCGCGGGTCCGTGGCCGGCACGCACAGGACCTTGTCGTCGCCGCCGGCCTCGTCCGTCATCCGGAACATGCCGATCGCCCGGCACTTGACCTGCACGCCCGGGAAGGTCGGCTCGTCCAGCAGCACCAGCGCGTCCAGCGGGTCACCGTCCTCACCGAGGGTGTCCTCGATGAAGCCGTAGTCCGCCGGGTAGCGCGTCGACGTGAACAACATCCGGTCGAGCCGGATGCGGCCCGTCTCGTGGTCCACCTCGTACTTGTTGCGCGATCCCCGGGGGATCTCGATGGTGACGTCGAACTCCAAGGCTCCTCCATAGTGCTGCGCCGGGACCGTTGCCGGGACCGTTAGGGTCGTTCTGTCCGCGAGGCCGAACCCGGCACAGGTCCCGGACAGAACCTGATCTCGTCTCAGTGTCTCGCATGGCCGGTGGTCCGGCGGAAGGGGATGGTCTCGCGTGGCCGGCACCAGGAGCAAAGCGATCGCCGCGGTGGTGGCGGCCATCGTGCTGGCCGTGCTCGTGACGCTCGTGCACGGGTCGTGGAAGGGCGAACGCCTGGCCCGGGCCGACGAGGACACCAAGCGGGTGGCGAGCGCCGCCGCGCCGCCGGTGCTCGCGCCGGTGTCCGGCGACGCGGCCGGGGCCACCCCGACCGAGGCCGGCATCCGGGCCGCGCTGGAACCGTTGGCCAAGGCGACCGCGCTCGGCGCACCGCCCGCGGTCGCCGTGGTCGACGCGCTGACCGGGCGCCCGCTGTACGGCGCCAACCAGGAGCGCGCGGCGACGCCGGCGTCCACGACCAAGATCACCACGGCGGTGGCCGCGCTCACCGCGCCGGGCCCGAACCACCGGATCGCGACCCGGGTGGTGCCCGGCGCGACGCCCGGCACCATCGTGCTGGTCGGCGGTGGGGACCCGACGCTGACCGCGCTCGACGGCGGGCAGTTCGGCGCCGGCTACCGGCCCGCCCGACTGTCCGACCTGGCGACGGCGACGGCGGCCGCGCTCAAGGCGAGCGGCACCACGCAGGTCAAACTCCAGTACGACACCACGCTCTACACCGGGCCGGCGCTGCACGCGATCGGCGTCAACGAGAACATCGCGCCGGTCGTGTCGCTGATGGTCGACGAGGGCCGGGTGGACCCGACCGTGGTCGGCAAGGAGAGCAACCGGGTGGCCTCCCCGGGCATCGACGCCGCGAAGAAGTTCGCCGCCCAGCTCAAGACCGCGGGCATCACCGTCGACGGCACGCCCGCCCCGGGCACCGCGCCCGCCGCCGGCGCGCCCGAACTCGCCTCCGTGCAGTCCCCGCCGCTGTCCGCGATGGTCGAGCAGATGTTGACGTTCAGCGACAACGACCTGGCCGAGGCGCTGCTGCGGCAGGTCGCGATCGCCAAGGGGCAGCCCGCGAGCTTCCAGGGCGGCACGGTCGCGGCGCGCCAGGTCCTGGAGGGACTGGGCGTCCCCTACGGCGCGTCCAACCTCAAGGACGGCAGCGGGTTGGACAAGGAGGACAAGCTCACCCCGCAGACCCTCGTGCAGACCCTCGCGGTGGCCGCGTCCCCGGCGCACCCCGAACTGCGCTGGGCGCTCACCGGCCTGCCCATCGCGGGCTTCACCGGCACCTTGACCGACCGGTACGGGGCCACGAGCGGCTCCGCCGACGCGGCCGGCGTGGTCCGTGCCAAGACCGGCTCGCTGACCGGGGTCAGCACGCTGTCCGGCCTGGTTCGGGACAAGGACGGCCGACTGCTCGCGTTCGCGATCCTGGCCGACAGGTTCACCGGCGACCCCGACCCGGCTCGTGCGGCGATCGACCGGATGGCGGCCGCGCTGGCCGACTGCGGCTGCGCCGGCTGAGGCGCGCCGGTCCCGGCGTTCGACCCGGTCCGCGCCGCCTCGCGGATCCACCGAATCCGCGATCCGCACAAGTCGCGGGCCCCGGTTCCTCTTTCGAGGCCGCGCCGAGCACGTACCGTGGCGGTATGACGAGCGGCAACGGTGCGGACATGATCGATTGGGACCTGGCCGTGGCGACGGCGAACCGGCTCGTGCGGCCGGGACCCGACGTCGGACGGGACGAGGCGCGGGCGGTCGTGGCGGAGCTGCGCGCGCACGCCAAGACGTCCGAGGGGCACGTACGGGCGTTCACGGGACTCGATTCGGGCGACAACGACACCCCGGTTCTGGTGGTGGACCGACCGGGCTGGGCGCGCGCCAACGTGCAGGGCTTCCGGCACGTGCTGCGCCCGCTCCTGGACAAGGTGGAACAACGCCGCGAGAACATGCCGGGCGGTGCCGCGCTGGGCACCGTGGGCGGCAAGGTCACCGGCCTGGAGCTGGGCACGCTGCTCGCGTTCCTGTCCTCGCGCGTGCTCGGCCAGTACGAGACCTTCGCACCGCAGACCCCGGGCGCGAGCGGGCACGGCCCCGGGCGGCTGCTCCTGGTCGCGCCCAACATCGTCCAGGTCGAGCGCGAGCTCGGGGTGGACCCGCACGACTTCCGGCTGTGGGTGTGCCTGCACGAGGAGACCCACCGGACCCAGTTCACCGCCGTGCCGTGGCTGCGCGACCACCTCGAACAGGAGATCCACGGCTTCCTGGGGCAGACCGAGGTCGACCCGTCGGCGGTGCTCGGCCGGCTGCGCGAGGCGGTCTCCACGTTCGCCGGCGCGCGTCGGGGCGGCGGTGAGGGCGACGGTGACGGCGGCTCGCTGGTCGAACTCGTGCAGACGCCGGAACAGCGCGAGATCCTGGGCCGGATCACCGCGGTGATGTCGCTCCTGGAGGGGCACGCCGACTTCGTGATGGACGGGGTCGGGCCGCGGGTGATCCCCACCGTGGCGGAGATCCGGGAGAAGTTCGCCGAGCGTCGGGCCCAGGGCACCGGGCGGCTCGACCAGGCACTGCGCAAGCTGCTGGGCATGGACGCCAAGCTGCGCCAGTACCGCGACGGCGAGCGGTTCGTACGCGAGGTCGTCGGTCGGGTCGGCATGGAGGGCTTCAACCGGGTGTGGACCTCCCCGAACACGCTGCCCACCAAGGCCGAGGTGGCCGAGCCGGGCACGTGGGTGGACCGGGTGCACGGCAAGGCCGGCACCGGGCCCGCCGGGACCGAGGGCCCCGCCGACCCCGCGTGAGCCGACGCGCGAGACCCGACGCGGCGCCGACGCGGCGCCGTCTCGGGCCGCGGCGGGCCGGCGGCGGCCCGCCCGCGTCCTCATCCGGGCGACATCCGGTGGTGTCTGCGGCCCGGTGCGCTTCGGGTGACGTAGCGTGGGCAAACCAATTCTCTTCGGCATTTCTCGCGGAGGCCGCGACCTCCGCGAACCGGCCGAACCGGACGTGCAAGGAGGTGTCGTCGAGCCGTGGGACCCCATCCCGCCGTGGCCGCCACCAGGCTGGCCGTCCGCAAAACCCTGCGCGAGCTGCAACCGGGTGATCTCGTCCTGGTGGCCTGCAGTGGTGGCGCGGACTCGTTGGCGCTCGCAGCGGCCACCGCGTTCGAGGCCCCCCGCGCGGGTCTGCGCGCCGGAGCCATCACCGTCGACCACGGTCTCCAGACCGGCTCCACCCGCCGGGCCGTGGACCTGGTCGCCCGGCTGCGCGACCTGGGCCTGGGCCCGGTCGACGCGCTCGGCGTCACGGTCGGCACCCGAGGCGGCCCCGAGGGCGCCGCGCGGCTGGCCCGCTACACCGCCCTGGACACCGCCGCCAAGACGCACGGCGCCGCGCTGGTGCTGCTCGGACACACCCTGGAGGACCAGGCCGAGACCGTCCTGCTCGGGCTCGCCCGAGGCTCCGGCGCCCGCTCGCTCGCCGGCATGCCGCCGCTGACCGGCCACTACCAGCGCCCGTTCCTGGAGCTGGGCCGCGACATCACCCGCCAGGCGTGCGTCGCGCAGGACCTGCTGCCGTGGGAGGACCCGCACAACGCCGACCCGGCGTACACCAGGGCGCGGGTGCGGCACGAGGTGCTCCCGGTGCTGGAGAAGGCCCTGGGTCCCGGGGTGTCCGAGGCCCTGGCCCGCACCGCGCGACTGTTCCGCGACGACGCCGAGGCACTCGACCAGTGGGCCGACCGGGCCCAGGCGGACGTCACGCACGACGACGGGGAGCTGGAGGTCGCCGGGCTGGCCGAGCTGCCCGCGGCGGTGCGCCGCCGGGTACTGCGCCGGACCGCCGTCGGCGCGGGCAGTCCCTCCGGCGCGTTGTTCGCCCGGCACGTGGAGGCGGTGGAGAAGCTGGTCATCTCGTGGCACGGCCAGGGACCCATCCACCTGCCCGGGGGCGTCGAGATACGCAGGCGGTGTGGCAGGCTTCTCTTTCACCGGCCGGCTCAATCCTGACCGGTGACCGCGGGGCTCTGTCGAAAACTTCGTAGTAAGGCATGTGGTGGACGAGAAGGACATGGGCGCCGACCTCGAAAGGGTCCTCGTCACGCAGGAGGAGATCGAGGCGAAGCTCGTCGAGCTCGCCGAGCGGATCGACGAGGACTACCAGGGTCAGGACCTGCTGCTCGTCGGCGTGCTCAAGGGCGCCGTCATGGTCATGGCCGACCTCGCCCGGGCGGTGCACTCGCCGGTCAAGATGGACTGGATGGCGGTGTCGTCGTACGGCTCCGGCACCAAGTCCTCGGGCGTCGTGCGCATCCTCAAGGACCTCGACGCGGACATCGCCGGTCGGCACGTCCTGGTCGTCGAGGACATCATCGACTCGGGCCTGACCCTGTCGTGGATGCTCGCCAACCTCACCTCGCGGGGCCCCGCCTCGCTCGAGGTGTGCGCGTTCTTCCGCAAGCCGGAGGCCGCCAAGGTCGACATCCCGGTCAAGTACGTGGGCTTCGACATCCCCAACGAGTTCGTGGTGGGCTACGGCCTCGACTACGCCGAGCGCTACCGCAACCTGCCGTTCGTGGGCACACTGGCCGAGCACGTGTACGGCGGTTCGAAGCCGACCTGACCCGCTCGGGCGCATGGATCACGGCTTCGGGTTTGCGCGATCGACATCCTGTAACAGCATCCGGGAACAAGGGGAACGTTTCCCCTCGTTGGAGGATGCGTCGGGGGTCGATCCACGAAGGCGCGCAACGTGAGTGAACGCGCGGCGCGTTGACGTGCGGACGCCCGGTGTACCGTCTAACGCAGTGACATCCGATCAGCACGGGCGACCGTGCCGGGCGATACCGGACAGGCAACGTACCCGGGGGCCATAAGGCGTCCGGGTCAAAAGTCGGCAGGAGGGACGGGGCGTCTGCTGCCCCGCATCGATGGACGTCAAGCGCTATTTCCGCGGGCCGGTCATGTGGATCGCGCTGGCCGTCATTGCTGTGATCCTCCTGATGCAGCTCGTCTCCTCTTCGAGCGGCTTCAAGGGTGTCGACACCGGCAAGGCGATCCAGGCGATCCAAAACGACCAGGTCAAGTCAGCCAAGCTCATCGGCGGTAACGACCAGTCACTCGAGCTCACCCTGATCCCCGGGGTGAAGATCGACAAGCACAACAAGATCAAGACCTCGTACATCGACGAGCAGGGCGTGGAGATCCAGCGCCTGCTCCAGTCCAAGTACGAGCAGGGCAAGATCCAGGACTCCTACACGGTCAAGCTCAGCAAGCAGAGCACGATCGTCAGCATCCTGTTCTCCCTGCTGCCGTTCGTGCTCATCGTCGTGGTCTTCCTGTTCCTGATGAATCAGATGCAGGGCGGCGGCTCCCGGGTCATGAACTTCGGGAAGTCCAAGGCCAAGCTGATCTCCAAGGACACCCCGAAGACGACCTTCTCCGACGTGGCCGGTGCGGACGAGGCGGTCGAGGAACTCCACGAGATCAAGGAGTTCCTCCAGGAGCCGGCCAAGTTCCAGGCGGTCGGCGCGAAGATCCCCAAGGGCGTGCTGCTCTACGGCCCGCCCGGAACCGGCAAGACCCTGCTCGCCCGCGCGGTCGCGGGTGAGGCCGGCGTGCCGTTCTACTCGATCTCCGGTTCGGACTTCGTCGAGATGTTCGTCGGTGTCGGTGCCTCCCGGGTGCGCGACCTGTTCGAGCAGGCCAAGGCCAACGCGCCGGCGATCGTCTTCGTCGACGAGATCGACGCGGTCGGCCGGCACCGCGGCGCGGGCATGGGCGGCGGTCACGACGAACGCGAGCAGACGCTCAACCAGCTCCTGGTCGAGATGGACGGCTTCGACGTCAAGGGCGGCGTGATCCTGATCGCGGCGACCAACCGGCCGGACATCCTGGACCCGGCGCTGCTGCGCCCGGGCCGCTTCGACCGGCAGATCGCGGTCGACCGTCCCGACATGCAGGGCCGCTGGGACATCCTCAAGGTGCACGCCAAGGGCAAGCCGGTCACCGAGGACATCGACCTCAAGGCGGTCGCCCGGCGCACCCCCGGGTTCACCGGTGCCGACCTCGCGAACGTGCTCAACGAGGCCGCGCTGCTGACCGCCCGCTCGGACGCCAAGCTGATCGACGCGAAGTCGATGGACGAGGCGATCGACCGGGTCGTGGCCGGGCCGCAGAAGCGCACCCGGATCATGAGCGACAAGGAAAAGAAGATCACCGCGTACCACGAGGGCGGCCACGCCCTGGTGGCGCACGCGCTGCCGAACACCGACCCGGTGCACAAGATCACGATCCTGTCCCGGGGCCGGGCGCTCGGCTACACGATGGTGCTGCCCGAAGAGGACAAGTACTCCACCACGCGCAACGAGATGCTCGACCAGCTCGCCTACATGATGGGCGGGCGCGCGGCGGAGGAACTGGTCTTCCACGACCCGACCACGGGCGCCTCGAACGACATCGAGAAGGCCACCGGTCTGGCCCGCTCGATGGTCACGCAGTACGGCATGACCGAGCGCCTGGGTGCGATCAAGTTCGGCAACGACGGTGCCGAGCCGTTCCTGGGTCGTGAAATGGGTCACCAGCGCGACTACTCCGAAGAGGTCGCGGCTATCGTCGACGAAGAGGTCAAGAGGTTCATCGAGACCGCCCACAACGAAGCGTGGGAGATTCTCGTCGAGAACCGTGACGTGCTGGACAACCTGGTGCTGGAGCTGCTGGAGAAGGAGACCCTGGACAAGGCCCAGGTCGCCGAGATCTTCGCACCGGTCACCAAGCGCCCGGCCCGTCCCGCGTGGACGGGTTCCAGTCGGCGTCAGCCGTCCAGCCGTCCTCCCGTGATGACGCCCCGCGAGCTCACGCTCTCCGGCGGCGGCAGCGACAATGGGATTCTCAACGGTGGCTCGACCTCTGCGACGGGCACCACGACGGGGTCCGGTGGGGCGGTAGTGCACCCCGAACCGCCGTCCGATTCTCCGGAGAACTGAACGTGACGATCGACCCGATCACCTTCGACGGTCGTGCCGTGGGTGAGTTCGACCAGGATCGCGCCGAGCGCGCGGTTCGGGAGCTGTTGCTCGCGGTCGGGGAGAACCCCGACCGCGAGGGTCTCAAGGACACCCCGGCCCGTGTGGCCAGGTCGTATCAGGAGATCTTCGCGGGGCTGCGGCAGGATCCCGAGGACGTGCTCACCACGACCTTCGACCTCGGCCACGACGAGATGGTCCTGGTCAAGGACATCGAGGTCTACAGCACGTGCGAGCACCACCTCGTGACTTTTCACGGGGTGGCGCACGTGGGGTACATCCCGTCGGAGGACGGTCAGATCACCGGCCTCTCCAAGCTCGCGCGCCTGGTGGACGTCTACGCCAAGCGTCCGCAGGTGCAGGAGCGGCTGACCACGCAGATCGCCGACGCGCTGGTGAACATCCTGCGCCCGCGCGGGGTGATCGTGGTGGTCGAGTGCGAGCACCTGTGCATGACGATGCGCGGCATACGCAAGCCGGGTGCGCGCACCCTCACCTCCGCCGTGCGCGGCCAGTTGCTGAACGCCGCCACGCGGGCCGAGGCGATGAGTCTGATCCTGAGCCGGTAGCGGCTCCACGGCGCACGGTCGCGGGGCGGCGAGGCGCCGATAACAAGTCACGACGCAGTACTTGGGGGTTGACCGGGCAGCGCCCGGTCAACCCCTACTCTGTTCCCCATGACAGCGACGACCGGCCCGCGACATCGGGCTCCCGACCGCCCACCAGGGGTGCGCGGCCTGCCCGAGTTCGGCCGGTGCGCGGTCATGGGCGTGGTCAATGTGACTCCCGATTCGTTCTCCGACGGCGGCCTGTGGTTCGACTCGAAGGCCGCGATCACCCGCGGACTCGCGTTGCTCGACCAGGGGGCCGACCTGATCGACGTGGGCGGCGAGTCGACCCGGCCCGGGGCCGGTCGGGTGGATGTGGACGAGGAATTGCGCCGGGTCGTGCCGGTCGTGCGCGAGTTGGCCGCGGCCGGCGCGGTGGTCAGCGTGGATACCACCCGGGTCGAGGTCGCGAGCGCCGCCGTCGAGGCGGGCGCGCGGCTGGTCAACGACGTCAGCGGCGGACTCGCGGATCCGGCGATGGCCGCGTACGTGGCCGACAGCGGGGTACCCGTGGTGGTCATGCACTGGCGCGGGCACTCGCGCGGGATGCAGCAGCGCGCGGTCTACGCCGACGTGGTCGCCGAGGTGCGCACCGAGTTGGCCGAGCGGATGGAGAAGGTGATCGCCGCCGGCGTCCACCCGGACGCGATCGTGCTCGACCCGGGCCTGGGCTTCGCCAAGACGGCCGAGCACAACTGGCCGTTGCTCGCCCACCTGGACGCGCTGCACGAACTCGGCCGTCCGCTGCTGGTGGCCGCGTCCCGCAAGACCTTCCTGGGGCGGCTGCTCGTCGCCGAGGACGGCACACTGCGCCCGCCCCGCGGGCGCGACGACGCGACGGCCGCGGTCTCCGCGCTGGCCGCCGCCGCGGGCGCGTGGGCCGTCCGTGTGCACGAGGTGCCCGCTTCGCTCGACGCGGTCAAGGTGGCGGCTGCCTGGCAGGAGGCCCGATGAACCCGATTGACGACCAGACGTCGCCCGAGGCGGACGCGGTACGCGAGGTCAACCTCGCGCTGTGGACGGCCGTCGAGGAGGGCGACATCGACGCCCTCGGCGCGATCTGGGCCGACGGCGCCGACGCGCCGAGCGTGACCTGCGTACACCCGGGCTGGCCCGCGCTGCACGGACGCGCGGAGATCCTGCGCTCGTACGCGCTGATCATGGCCAACACCGCGTACGTGCAGTTCTTCCTGACCGACGTCGAGGTCAAGCTGGCCGGCGAGGTCGCGGTGTTGTCCTGCACCGCGAACATGCTCACCGGGATGGCCGAGGAGGACGGCGGCGACGAGACCGGATTCGCGGGCGGCCGCGCGGTGGTCACCAACGTCTTCCGGCGTACCCCCGCGGGTTGGCGGTTGTGGCTGCACCACGCCTCCCCGGTGATGGCGGAGGTCGACGCCGAAGAGGAGATCTGACCGGTCTTCGGCGCGTTCGCGCGTCGTTCGTGCCCGCTTGGGGCACCCGGACGACGAAACCTGTCGGGACCGCTGGGTACATTCGTACCGCACAGAGGTGGTCCGGCCGTCGGCGCGACCGCCCCTCGACAGGTCCGACCGACCGTTCGGGGTGCGCAGGGATGGGATACGCGCCGAGGAGGCGACTGATGCTGGACCGCGTCTCGCTGCGGGGGTTGAAGGCCCGCGGCAACCATGGAGTGTTCGCGAAGGAACGCGACGAGGGCCAGACCTTCGTGGTCGACGTCGTGCTCGGGGTGGACACCCGTCCGGCCGCGCGGTCCGACGACCTCACCCTCACGGTCCACTACGGCGAGGTCGCCGAGGACGTGGTCGGCGTCGTGCAGGGCGACCCGGTCGACCTGATCGAGACGCTCGCGCAGCGGATCGCCGACGTGTGCCTGGCCCGCCCACTGGTGCAGGAGGTGGAAGTGATCGTGCACAAGCCCGACGCCCCGATCACCGTCCCGTTCGACGATGTGACCGTGACCATCGTGCGGGGGCGGGATCGATGACCGACACCGCCCGCGAGCCGGTCCACGAGCCGGTCCCGGAAGCACCCGCCGAGACCACCGCGCAGCGTGCGCAGCTCACCTGGAGCCGGGTCGTGCTCGCCCTCGGCAGCAACCTGGGCAACCGCCTGGAGACCCTCCAGGGCGCCATCGACGAGATCGCCGACACGCCGGGCGTGACACTGCTGCGGGTGTCCCCGGTCTACGAGACCGATCCGGTGGGCGGCCCCGAGCAGGGCACCTACTTCAACGCCGTCGTCGAGGTGCGCACGCTGCTCACCCCGGACCTGATCCTGGAGCGGGTCAACTCGATCGAGGAGGCCTTCCAGCGGGTCCGAGTCGAGCGCTGGGGGCCGCGCACGCTGGACGTGGACGTGATCCGGTTCGAGGGCGTGGTGCAGGACGACCCGCGGCTGACCCTGCCGCATCCGCGCGCGTACGAGCGTTCGTTCGTGCTCGCGCCGTGGTACGACATCGACCCCGAGGCGGACCTGCCGGGCCACGGCCCGATCGCCGAGCTGCTCGCGCGGATGGGCCTCGACGGGGTGCATCGCCGTGACGACCTGGAGCTGACCGCAGACCGATGAAGCCCACGCGCCCGCTCCTCCTGCTCGCCCTCGCGTTGGGGGCGGGCGGCATCGCGTATGCCGGAATCGACCTGTGGGACTCGCGCGGCACGCCGCCCGTGGTCCCGATCCTGGCCCCGATCGTGCTGCTGTGCCTGGCCGCGATCGCGTTGGCGACCGCGCTGTCGTTGCGCTCGCGACTCAAGGCGCAGCGCGAGCGGCGGCCGTCCGCGCGCCCGGTGGATCCGCTGGTCGCCGCCCGGGCGGTGGTCTTCGCCAAGGCCGGTTCGCTGGTCGGCGCGCTGGTGGTGGGTCTGTACGGCGGCTACGCGCTCTACCTGACCGGCTTCCTGGAGGTCACCGAGCGCTCGGCCCAGGCTCAGCGCTGTGCCTTCGCGGTGGGCGCGGGGGTGCTGCTGGTCGGCGGGTGCCTGTTCCTGGAGCGCATACTGCGCGTCCCCGAGGACCCCGAGGACAAGTGAATCCGCGCCCGCTCGGCGGGCGCGGGCAAGACGTCGGCCGAAGGCCCGCTCAGCCCTCGATGGTGTCCAGCACGACGTCGGCCAACGGGATGTCCCGCTCCTCGGCACCGATCGAGCGCCGCAACGCCTCGTGCAGCCGCGCTGGCGTGAGCACGCCCACGAAGCGGTCGCCGTCCACCACCGCGATCCACCCGGCGTCGTGCTGGAGCATCTCGCCGAACGCCTGCTTGAGCGACGCGCGCACCGGCACCCAGGCCTCCATCCGGCGGGCCCGGTCGCGCACCGTGCCGCCGACCGCGCGATCGTCGACCCAGCCGTGCAGGTTGCCCTCGTCGTCGAGCACCACGGCCCAGCGCGAGTCGGCCGCGCGCAGCTTCGCGAGTGCCTCCGACATCGGCTCGTCCAGGCGCACGACCGGTGGCAGTTCGAGGTCCTCGGGGGTGATCTCGGTCACCGACAGGCGCTTGAGGCCCCGATCGGCGCCGACGAAGTCGGCGACGTAGTCGTTGGCCGGCGCGCCCAGCACGCTGGAGGGGGTGTCGAACTGCTCGATGTGGCCGCCCATCGAGAAGACCGCCATCCGGTCGCCGAGCCGAACCGCCTCCTCGATGTCGTGCGTGACGAACAACACCGTCTTCTTCAACTCGCCCTGGAGCCGGAGGAACTCGCTCTGCAGGCGCTCGCGGACCACCGGGTCCACCGCGCCGAACGGCTCGTCCATCAGCAGTACGGGCGGATCGGCCGCGAGCGCGCGGGCCACCCCGACCCGCTGGCGCTGGCCACCGGAGAGCTGGTGCGGGTAGCGGTCGCCGAGTCTGGTCGGGTCCAGGCCGACCAGTTCGAGCAGTTCGACGCCGCGTGCCCGCGCCTTCTTGCGATCCCAGCCCAGCAGGCTCGGCACGGTGACCGTGTTCTCCAGCACGGTGCGGTGCGGGAACAGGCCGCCTGACTGGATCACGTAGCCCATCCGCCGACGCAGCTTGACCGGGTCGGCATGGGTGATGTCCTCGTCGTCCAGGAAGATCTGGCCGGATGTGGGCTCGATCAGCCGGTTGACCATCTTCATCGTGGTGGTCTTGCCGCAGCCGGACGGGCCGACCAGGGTGACCAGCTCGCCCGTGGCGACCTCCAGGGACAGTTCCGCGACCGCCTCGGTGCCGTCGGGGTACCGCTTGGTGACGCGGTCGAGCCGGATCATGGGGACCCTCCGGGGGCATGGCTGGCGATCGTGGCAGGTGTCCGGAGACCCGGATGTTTCCCGGCCCCCAGGGGTGGCAACGTACCCGGGTGCCTCCCCTCACACACCGGGTGTGTCCGCCGTCACGGGAATGCCCGTCGGACCACTGGGGTAGGGTCCGCCCGTGATTGTGGCCTCCGGTGACTGCCTGAAGCGCAACTCGTGGGTCTGCGGGAAGTACCTCGACGAGTACTCCGGGGAGATCACCACCGCGTTGCGCGAACACGTCTATCTGACCGTCGTCTCGGTGACGATCGGTCTGCTCGTCGCGTTCCCGATGGCGCTGGCGGCCCGTCGGTGGCGACTGACCGGCAGCGTGCTGCTCGGCTCGACCACGATCCTGTACACGATCCCCTCGCTCGCGATGTTCGCGATCCTCCAGCCGTTCACCGGCCTGACCGAGACGACGGTCATCATCGGCCTGGTGTTGTACTCGCTGACCATCCTGGTGCGGAACATGCTGGCCGGCCTGCGGTCGGTGCCGCCGGATGTGGTGGAGTCGGCGAAGGGCATGGGGTATGGACCCGGGCGGCTGCTGTTCCAGGTCGAACTGCCGCTCGCGCTGCCCGCGATCATGGCCGGCGTACGGGTCGCCACGGTGTCCACCGTCGCGCTCACCACGGTCGGCGCGATCGTGGGCTCCGGCGGGTTGGGCAACCTGATCTATTCGGGCATCGACACGCTCTTCAAGGCACAGGTGTTGACCGCGTCGGTGTTGTGTGTCGCGCTGGCGATCGCGGCCGACCTGCTGTTGCTGGGCGTACAGCGGCTGTTGACCCCGTGGGAGCGAACGGGTGGGCGCAAACGGCGGCTGCCGCTGGTGTCCGCGCCGACCGCCGAGGTCGACGTGCGGGCGGAGGCGGCGGCGTGAACGTACTCGGGGACGCCTGGGACTGGTTGGCCGACGGCGCGAACTGGAGCGGCGAGAGCGGGGTGTGGAATCGGCTCACCGAGCACATCGTGCTCACCGTGGTGTGTGTGCTGATCGCGGTCGCGATCGCGTTGCCGTTCGCGCTGTGGCTGGGTCATCTGGGCAAGGGCGGCGCGCTGGCGATCAACATCTCCAACATCGGGCGCGCCATCCCGACGTTCGCGGTGCTGGTGCTGCTCGGGCTGAGCCCGATCGGCATGGGCGACACCGCGACGATCATCGCGCTCGTGCTGTTCGCGATCCCGCCGGTGCTCACCAACGCGTACGTCGGTATGCGCCAGGTGGACCGGGACGTGGTCGAGGCCTCGCGCGGCATGGGCATGACGGGCGGCCAGATGTTGTTCCGGGTCGAGCTGCCCCTGGCACTTCCGTTGATCATGACGGGAATTCGAACGTGTGCCGTTCAGGTTGTTGCCACGGCAACACTCGCGGCACTGGTCGCGGGGGGCGGTCTCGGGCGCATCGTCACGGCCGGTTTCGACCTGCAGGACAACGGCCAGGTGGTGGCGGGGGCGATCCTCGTGGCCGCGCTGGCTCTGGTGGTGGAGGGCCTGTTCGCGCTCGTGCAGCGGTTCACGGCCCGGACGCCGCGTGGCGGTGTGACCTCGTGAGAACGGAAAGGGCGGTGCATCGCATGCTTATGCGGCGCGGCAAGACGGGCATGACGGTCGGCGTGGCGGCGGGGCTTTCCCTGGTCTTCCTGGTGGGCGCGACCGGGTGTTCCTCCTCGGACGACGACAAGACGGTGGTCGGTTCGGCCGGATTCACCGAGTCCGAGATCCTGGCGCAGATGTACAAACAGTTGCTCGACAAGGGCGGGGTGAAGGCGAGCATCAAGACGGTCAAGAACCGTGAGCTCTACGAACCCGAGCTGGAGAAGGGCAAGATCGCGGTCGTGCCGGAGTACGCGGCGACGATGGCGGAGTTCTTGAACCGAAAGAAGAACGGCCCGGACGCCGCGCCGGTGGCCTCCCCGGATGTCGCGGCGACGGTGGCCGCGCTGAACACGCTGGCCGGCCCGGCCGGGCTCAAGTCCGGTACCGCGTCGCAGGCGGTGGACCAGAACGCGTTCGCGGTGACCAAGGACTTCGCCGCCAAGTACAACCTGAAGACCCTCTCCGATCTGGGCAAGGCGGGTGTCGAGGTGAAGATCGCGGCGGGCGAGGAGTGCAAGACGCGCCCGTTCTGCGCCCCGGGCCTGGAGAAGACGTACGGCATCAAGGTGGGCAACGTGGACCCGCTCGGCGTCGGCACCACCGCCGCCAAGCAGGCGGTCAAGGACGGCAAGGACCAACTGGTCCTGACCACTTCGACGGACGCCACGCTCGACCAGTTCGGTCTGGTCGTCCTCACGGACGACAAGAAGCTGCAAAACGCCGACAACGTCATTCCGATGGTCAATTCCGGCAAGGCCGACAAGATTCTGCCGCTGGTCGACAAGCTCGCCCCCGTTCTCACCACCGAGGACCTGACCGCACTCAACAAGCAGGTCGACGAGGACCGCAAGAAGCCGGCGGATGTGGCCAAGGCCTACTTGAAGTCCAAGAACCTGATCTGATCCGCGCGGCGAATTCCGCGATATCGGCGCAACACTCCACGCCGGCCGGGCAGTTCAATAGCCCGGCCGGCGTTTGGGGTCGATTCGGCCGAAGGCCGGCGCGCATTCGGCCCGACCGGTGTTCGAGGCCGACCCGGCCAAGTTCCCACCACGGAAGGCAAAAAACCCGCACCAACGGCAACCCCCGCACCAAGATGAACGCCGTATGCGCGCTAACGTCTGCTGCATGCCACGTGGACGCCATCGCTCGGTCTCGACCGCCACACGCATATCCCTGCTTGCCGCCATATGCGCGCCGGCGCTCGTCGCCGTCGTCCTGGCGGTCGTCGCGGGAGGTGCGACCACACTTCGAATCGCCGTGCTGCTCGGTGTGTCCTCCGCCGCCGGCGCCCTGGCGTGGGTGGTCCGCGGAAGCACCGCACACCACCGGCGGTCGGCCGAGGAGGCCATCGCGCGGCGTCGGGAGCGGGAACGCATGGCCGACGAGCTACGCGCGGCGATCGAGCGGGCCGGCGAGCACGAACTCGCCCTGGAACGGGCCGGCGCATCGGCCGCCGCCCACCTGGTGTCGCGTCCGCAGCCGTTGACCCCGGACCTGTTCGCGCGCGGTGCGGCGGTCCTGGACCTGCTGGACCGCCGAGCCGGCGAGGCGCGTCCGACGGCTCCGTCCATCGTTCCGGCGGTGCGCCGGCCACCGGTGTCCTCACCGGACCTGGTTCCGGCCTACGCGGCCTCGGTGTTCGGCCCGTCCGCGCGACCGCGGCCCGCCGAGCCGACGCACGCGCCGCGGGCACCGCAAGCGCCGGTACGCGAGCCGGTACGCGCCGAGGAGCGCCGCACGGCCGATGTGCGGCCGAGTCCGGCGCGCGCCGCCGAGACGCCGCGCGAGGCCGCGCCGACGGTGCGCGAGCCGGTGCCGACCGGGCGCCCCGTCGCGCCGATCGAGACGGCCCCGGGCGCCGCGGCCCCGGAGCCCATCCCGGTACGCCCCTCTACTCCCCTCGCACCCGAGACCGCGCCGGCCGCCGTCACGCGACCCGCCCCGCCGATCGCGCCGCCCACCGAACTCACCCGGACCGCCGAGCGCACGCCGGAGACGCCGGCCGAGTCCGAGGTCGCCGCCGAGGCGACCGCGACGGAGGATGCCCCCACCCGCTCCGCGAGCGCACCCGTCGCCGCCGCGCCCGCACCGGCCGAGGCGCCCGCGCCCGCCGAGGCGAGTGGACCCGCCGTCGAGGTGACCGAGGCCGCACCCGTCGCCGCTTCGGCCGCGCCGGCCGAGGTGGCGGAGTCGGCCGACTCCGAGACCGCCGAGGTCACCCGGATGGTGCGGGACAAGGTGCTGGAGGTGACCCGCCGCGTGGCCGACTCCGGCGCGTCCGGCCGGTTCGACTTCTTCGCGCCGCGTGCCGCCCTGGCCGAGCCCGAGGCGACCGGCTTCCTGACCGACGAGCTGTTCGGCTCCGACGCGCGCTACGACGCGCTCGTCGCCGGCCGCCCGCACGAGGACGAGGTCGAGCCGGCCGAGGCGACCTTTGCCCCGGGCCCGGTCGAGGACGACATCGAGGCGGATCGGCTCGCCGACCCGGTGCGCGCCGAGGAGGCTCCCGCCGCACAGCCGGCTCCGGTGCACCGCGGTCACGGCGTACGGTTCGCGCCCGACGAGTCCGACCCGAGCCGTCCGGGTGTGCCGCGGCCCAAGCCGCTGCCGGTGGACCTCACCGCGCACGACGACACCGAGGAGATCCCCCGGATCGACGTCCGAAAGCACGCCTGACCCGGTCGGCGCCCGTGGGGCCTGCCCCAGGAGCGCCGACCGGTGTCCCGGCCGTCACTTGTCGACGTCGCCCACGACGAAGAAGAGCGACCCCAGGATCGCCACCATGTCCGCGATCAGGCAGCCCGGCAGCAGCTCGGTCAGCACCTGCACGTTGTTGTAGGACGCCGAGCGCAGCTTGAGCCGCCACGGGGTCTTCTCGCCGCGCGAGACCAGGTAGTAGCCGTTGAGGCCGAGCGGGTTCTCGGTCCACGCGTAGGTGTGGCCCTCGGGCGCCTTGAGCACCTTGGGCAACCGCAGGTTCACCGGACCCTGCGGGAGCCGGTCGAGCCGGTCGCAGCACGCGTCGGCCAGGTCCAGGCTCACGTGTACCTGCTCCAGCAGGCACTCGAACCGGGCCAGACAGTCGCCCTCCCGGCGGGTGACCACGCGCAGCACGTCGGTCAGCTCGCCGTAGGCCAGGTACGGCTCGTCCCGGCGCAGGTCGAAGTCGACCCCGGAGGCCCGCGCGATCGGCCCGCTGACCCCGTAGGCGGCCACCATGGCGGGCGACAACACGCCCACGCCCCGGGTGCGGGCGCGGAAGATCTCGTTGCCGGAGACCAGGGCGTCCAGGCCCGCCAGCCGGGTGCGCACGGTCGCCACGGCGTGCCGTACCCGCCCCGTCCAGCCAGCCGGCAGATCCTCCTTGAGCCCGCCGACCCGGTTGAACATGAAGTGCATCCGGCCGCCGGAGATCTCCTCCATCACCGCCTGGATCTCCTCACGCTCGCGGAACGCGTGGAAGATCGGGGTGATCGCGCCCAGCTCCAGCGGATACGAACCGAGGAACATCAGATGGTTGAGCACCCGGTTCAGCTCGGCGAGCAGGGTTCGCGCCCACACCGCGCGCTGCGGCACCTCCATGCCCAGCATGCGCTCCACGGCGAGCACCACGCCCAGCTCGTTCGCGAACGCGCTCAACCAGTCGTGCCGGTTGGCCAGCATCACGATCTGCCGGTAGTCGCGCACCTCGAAGAGCTTCTCCGCGCCGCGATGCATGTAGCCCACGATCGGCTCGGCGGAGACGATCCGCTCGCCGTCGAGTACGAGTCGCAGCCTCAGCACGCCGTGCGTGGAGGGGTGCTGGGGCCCGATGTTGAGCACCATGTCGGTCGTGTCGAGCTGGTCGGCGCCGATACCCACGCCCACGGTCCTGGCGGTCATGGACCCTGAGTCTGCCAGTAGTGGTGTGCTCCTTCGCACCCTTGTATGCCCACCTGGGAAGGTTGCCCGTATGAAACCGGCCGATGACGCCCTGGCTCCGCCCGATCTCGACTGGCGTGCCGTCTCGGAACAGCTCTACCGCATGCGCCGCGCCCTGCTGGTCGGCGCCTGCGCGCTGCTCGCCCTGGTCGGCGGCGGCCTGCTCGCGTGGCTCGTCGCGTGGTGGGTCGGCGCGGTGCTCGCGCTCGCCGGCGTCGGGGTCGCCGCCTGGGGTCTCCCGGCGATCCGGCGCAACCAGCGCTCGTGGCGCTACGCGGAGCGGGCCGACGACCTGCTGATCGCGCACGGCGTGCAGTTTCGCCGCCTGGTCGTGGTGCCGTACGGGCGGATGCAGTTCGTGGACGTCGAGGCGGGTCCGCTGGAGCGCCGGTTCGGCATCGCCACGGTGACTTTGCACACCGCCTCGGCCTCCTCGGACGCGGTCGTGCGCGGCCTGCCGCCGGCCGAGGCCGCGCGGCTGCGCGACCGGCTCGCGGCGCTCGGCGAGGCCCGATCGGCGGGGCTGTGAGCACCGGGGTCGAACGGCCGGTCGAGCACCCCGGCGAACCGCGCCGCCTGCACCCGCTGACCCCGCCCGCGCGCGGCTGGGTGGTGATCGCGGCCTGCCTGGGTGTGGTGGTCCACAACGTCAACTCCGGGTGGGCGACCCCGAGCCGCCTGATGATCGGGCTGGGCGTGGTGGTGCCGCTCGCGTTCGGGTACGGATACGTCTCGTGGTGGTTCACCACGTTCCGGATCGAGGGCGACGACCTGCGGCTGGACTCCGGCGTGTTGTTCCGGCGCACCCGGCACGTGCGGTTGTCCCGGCTCCAGGCGGTCGACATCGTCCGGCCGCTGGCCGCCCGGCTGTTCGGCCTCGCCGAGCTCCAACTCCAGGTGGCCGGCGGGGACCGGGCCGAGGCGAGCCTGTCCTACCTGGGCGAGGCGGACGCGCAGCGGCTGCGCGCCGAACTGCTCGCGCGCGCCGCGGGGGTGCGCCCGGACGTGGGGGAGGCGCCCGAACAGACGCTGGTGTCGGTGCCGCTGTCGGCGGTGGTCGGCTCGGTGCTGCTGTCGGTGGGCACCTGGGCCGCGCTCGCGCCCAGCGTGGCGGTGGTGGTGCTGGCCTTCGCGCTGCACGCGCCCGCGTTCGTGTTCGGCTCGGTGCCGCTGTTCCTGGCCGCCTGGCAGTTCACCGCGGGACGGGTGATCCGGAACTTCGACTTCACCGTGGCCGGTTCGCCGGACGGCCTGCGACTGCGGCACGGCCTGCTCGAACAGCGGCACCAGACGGTTCCGCCGGGCCGGGTCCAGGCGGTGCGGATCGTGCAGCCGTGGTTGTGGCGGCTGCGCGGGTGGGTGCGGGTCGAGATCAACGTGGCTGGCTACGGCGGCAAGGACGCCGACGCCAAGGAGACGATCCTGCTGCCGGTCGCGCCGCGCGCGGTCGCGCACGGCCTGCTCGGGCAGGTCCTGCCGGGTGTGCACGTCGACGCGATCGAGCTGATCCCGGCTCCGCGCCGGGCCCGCTGGCACGACCCGGTCGGCTGGTCGGTGTACGCCTACGGCGCGGACGCCGAGGTGTTCGTGGCCCGCAGCGGTCGGTTCCACCGGATCCTGGACGTGATCCCGCACGCGAAGGTGCAGAGCGTACGGCGGACCCAGGGGCCGTGGGAGCGCCGGCTCGGCCTGGCCACCGTGCACCTGGATTCCACGCCTGGCCCGGTGCATGTCAAGGCGGCCCGACGGGACGCGGCCGAGGCGCACACGATGGTCGCCGAACAGGCCGAGCGCTCGCGCGTCGGACGCCGCGGCGCGGGCGCGGAACGCTGGATCCACAACGCATCTGACAGTTCGTCAGGTTCCGCCTCTTCCTTCGGAGAGGGCGCCGGTTAATATCTGACGCATCGTCATATTCGCAGGGAGGCAGCGATGAGTCAGGTCGAGTCGAAGGGTGGAGCCCCGCTCGCGGGGGTTCGCATCATCGAGTGTTCGATGCTGGGGCCGGCCGCGATCACCTCGTCGCTGGTGGACCTGGGCGCCGAGGTGATCAAGATCGAGCCGCCGCAGGGCGACTACATCCGGGACATGACGTGGCCGATCGTGGAGGGCTCGTCGCTGATGCACCTCCACGTCAACCGGGGCAAGAAGTCCCTGGTCCTGGATCTGCGCAAGCCCGAGGCGATCGAGACGTTCAAGGCCCTGGTCAAGGACGCCGACGCGGTGATCGAGGCGATGCGGCCGGGCGGTCTGGCCCGGCGCGGGATCGGCTACGAGGACTTGAGGAAGATCAACCCGAGGATCGTGTTCTGCACGATCTCCGGCTACGGCGCCACCGGTCCGTACCGGGACATGCCCAGCCACGGCGTCGCCTACGACACCTGGGCCGGCGTGGTGAAGCCCGCGATCGACGAGGACGGCTTCCCGTACCTGCCCGAGCACGCCTCGATCGGCATCCACGCCGGCCCGATGTTCGGCGCGCTCGGTGTGCTCGCGGGCATCATCCGGGCCCGGGCCACCGGCGAGGGCAGTGTGATCGACATCGCCCAGTCCGACGCCGCCGCGTCGATGGACTGGCTGCGCAGCGAGACCTGGAAGGCGTACGAGCGCCCGGAGTCCGAGGTGACCGGCAACAAGTCGGACGACTACGAGCGCCGCGCGCCCGGCACCGGGGGCATGGAGAAGGGCGTGCGCTACCAGATCTACGCGACCAAGGACGACCGGCACGTGTTGTTCATGGCGTCCGAGCAGTCGTTGTGGAAGAACTTCTGCGAGGCGGTGGACCGGGCCGACCTGTTCGAGCGTTGGCCGGGCTCCAAGTACGCGGACCACGCGGTCGGCAACGTCGAGCTGCGAGGCATCCTGCGGGACATCTTCGCGACGCGCACCGCGCGGGAGTGGATCGAGTTCGGCAACGAGGCGAACACGCCGATCGCGCCGGTGAACACGCCGCAGACGATCGCCGAGGACCCGCAGTTCCAGCACCGGTTCCCGTGGATCGGCCAGGACCGGCTCGGCGCGGAGCAGCTCCCGTCGCCGATCAAGTTCGTCGGCGAGACGCTGCCGGTGCCGGAGCGGGCGCCGACGGTCGGGCAGCACAGCGCGGCCGTTCTGGCGGACCTGCTCGGGTACGACGAGGCCAGGATCGCCGAGCTTCGGGCGGCGGGTGCGCTCGGTAACAGCTGAGATTGGCCTCGAGCGCCGGCCGGGCTGGATTTGGTTGGCTTCCAGCGCCGGCCGGGCCGAGGGGTGGCCGCAAGCGCCGGCCGGGCTGAATGCGGTTGGCTTCCAGTGCCGGACAGGCTGGATTCGGTTGGTTCTCAGGGGTCGCAGTCGGGCGGTCTCGGGGCCGGTCAGGGGCGGAGGCGGGTGGGGACGTTCATGCCCACGCCCTGGGCCAGCCAGTGGAAGTCGCCGAGGCCGCCCTTCGCGGTGAGTTCGCCGGCCTCGCCCGCGTCGCGCAGGCCGGCGAGGTAGCCGACCGGATCGGTGCGGGCCAGTTCGTACGGCGGTCGGTGGCCGACCACGCCCAGCGCCCGCAGGGCGTGTCGCTGGGTGGTCAGGACCGTGTCGCGCGCCCCGGCCGCCTCGCCCGCCGCGGCCACCGCGTCCATCGCGACATGGCAGGTCACATCGCAGGTGCCGTCCGGAACCGGCGGCACCTGCCGGCCCTGCCGATACCCGGCGAGCGTGCCGTACGGCGGGCGCCCGTCGGCCAGGTGCCCGTAGTCGATCGCCACCGCGACCCCCCGCTCCAGCCGCTCGATCGCGCCCGCCCACGCGAGGTCCCGCGGGTCGCCGATCTCCGCGCGCGCGCCCGGTTCCGCGCCGACCATTGGCCACCAGCGGTCCAGCCAGCGCGCGTCCCGGTCGTCGGTGACCGCGCCGAGCCGCTCGTGGCCCGAGCGCACGTCCACCTCGACCAGCCTGGGCACGCCGTGCTCGTCCACCTCCGCGACGTCGGCCGGCACGTTGTCCAGCCACTCGTTGGCGATCAGCAGCGCGGTTCGGCCCGGTGGGATCTCCGGCCCCCAGGCGATCGACGGCGGCAGGGCCTCCGGCCGGTCGGCGACGTCCACGCCGATCAGTTCCAGGTGCGGCGCGATCCGACACAGCGCGACCAGCAGTTCGCCGCGCCCGGCGCCCACGTCCACGACGGTGTCCAAGCCCGCGGTCCGGGCCAGGTCGGCCAGCGCGCGGGCGAACAGCGGGGAGGCGTGTACCGAGGTGCGGAAATGGCCGGCGGGGCCCTCGGCCCGGCGGTAGAAGCCCTCGGCTCCGTACAACGCCCGACGGGTGGCTTCCTTCCAGGTCAGCCGTCGTTCCATCGCACCCGACGGTACCGGCCCCGGATCGCGCCCGTGCGACCGAGGTCGGTTCTGTGCCGGTCCGTCCGGAGTGCGAGCGAACGGATGTGCCCGTCTACCCTGCCTGTGTGCATCACCTGTACGCCTGGCTCCGTGGACGCCCCCTGCTCGTGGACGGAGCATGGGCGCTGCTGCTGCTCATGTTCGGCCTGTTCGAGGTGATCATCGATCAGCCCGGGCCGCCCGACGTCCCGCATCTGATCGCGCTCGGCACGATGTCGATCGTGCTGCTGATCCGCCGGCGCAATCCCACCCTCGCGCTGGTGGTCACCGTCGCGATCGGGATCTTCCAGCTCTTCGACGACATACCGCCGGGCCTGGAGGCGCTCGCGATGCCCGCGATCGCCTACAGCGCGGCCGCGTACAGCCCGCGCTGGGCGTCGCGCACGGCGCTCGTGGGCGGGGTGCTCGCGCCGATCGCGGCGATGTTGCGCTGGTGGGACAACCCGGATGTACCGACCACCGGCATCGTCTTCTTCACGCTGCTGCTGATGGGCCCGTTCGTGATCGCGTGGGTGCTGGGCGATTCGATGCGCACCCGGCGGGCGTACTACGTCGAATTGGAGGACCGGGCCGACCGGTTGGAGCGCGAGCGGGACCAGCAGGCGCAGATCGCGGCGGCGAGCGAGCGGGCCCGGATCGCGCGCGAACTGCACGACGTGGTCGCGCACAACGTGTCGGTGATGGTGGTGCAGGCCGACGGCGCGGCGTACGCGCTGGACGGAGCGCCGGAGTTGACCCGCGAGGCGCTCGGCACGATCTCCGCCACCGGGCGCGAGGCGCTCGCCGAGATGCGCCGACTGCTGGGCGTGCTGCGCTCGCAGAACGAGGGCGACGCGTATGTCCCACAACCGGGCGTCGAGCAGCTCGAGGACCTGCTGGAGCGGGTGCGCAGCGCGGGCCTGCCGGTCGGTCTGGCGGTCGAGGGGGTGCCGGTCGAACTGCCTCAGGGCGTCGCGTTGACCGTGTACCGGATCGTCCAGGAGGCGCTGACCAACACCCGCAAGCACGGTGGGCCGAACGCCGAGGCGATGGTGCGGCTGCGCTATCTGGGCGAGGACGTCGAACTGGACGTGGGCGACGACGGCCGTGGCGCGGCGGCCCCGGGCGACGGGATGGGCCACGGTCTGGTCGGCATGGGCGAGCGGGTCGCGCTGTTCGGCGGTCGGTTGGAGACCGGACCCCGGTCGGGCGGCGGCTGGCAGGTCCGGGCCCGATTGCCGGTACGCCCGGGGGAGGGCTCCTGAGCCGTCCGGACGGCACTCCGGGCGTGCTTGCCGCATTGCCGGGTGCGACTTGTGGCGGAGGACCGATTCGGTACGTCGGTTGACGCGCGCACGACCCGGTGCCGCGTAGCGTCGAAGTGTGCAACGAATCTACGCGTGGCTGCGAGCGCACCCCTTGTGGGTCGACTCGGTGTGCACGATTCCGATCCTCGGCCTCGCACTGCTGCAGGTCTTCGAGGACACCACCGCACCCGCTCCGCGCTGGTGGTGGTTCGTGATCGTGATGCTGCTCAGCCTGGGCATGGCGCTGCACCGGGTGCGGCCCCTGACCGCGACCGCCATGGTCGTGGTCGGCGGGTTGATGCAGCTGGTCTGGGACGGCACGCTCACCTCGGCCAACTACGCGATGCTCGTCGCGCTGTACACGGCTGCCAAGTCCGGCCCGCGATGGCTCTCGCGCATCGGGCTCGCGATGGTCCTGCTCGGGCCGGCCATCCTGCTCGCGCGCTTCCCGGAATCGAGCGATTCCTCGTTCCGCGACAACGTCATCGGTTTCGGCTTCCTCGTGGTGCTGCTCGCGATCGCGTGGGTGCTGGGCGATTCGATGCGCACCCGCCGGGCGTTCTACGCCGAGTTGGAGGAGCGGGCCACCCGGCTGGAGTTCGAGCGCGACCAGCAGGCGCAGATCGCCGCGGCGGCCGAGCGGGCCCGGATCGCGCGCGAACTGCACGACGTGGTCGCGCACAACGTGTCGGTGATGGTGGTGCAGGCCGACGGCGCGGCGTACGCGATCGACTCGTCGCCGGACCGGGCCCGCGAGGCGCTGGGCACGATCGCGGCGACCGGACGCGAGGCGCTGGCCGAGATGCGTCGGCTGCTGGGCGTGCTGCGCTCGCAGGCCGAGACCGACGCGTACGTACCGCAGCCGGGCGTGGACCAACTCGGCGAACTGGTCGAGCAGGTGCGCACCACCGGTCTCAACGTCGAGCTCCGGGTCGAGGGGGTGCCGGTCGAACTGCCGCAGAGCGTCGCGCTGACCGCGTACCGGATCGTCCAGGAGGCACTGACGAACACCCGCAAACACGCCGGCCCCGATGCCACCGCGACGGTCGGTGTGGGCTACGGGGAAGATGGCCTGGAGATGGAGATCAGCGACGACGGGCGGGGCGCCGCGGCTCCCGGCGACGGCATGGGCCACGGCCTGGTCGGTATGCGCGAGCGGGTCGCGATGCTGGGTGGTCGGTTGCGGACCGGGCCCAGCGTCGGCGGAGGGTGGTCGGTCAGCGCGATGTTGCCCTACGCGGGCCGCCCCGACTCCTCGTCCGTCTCCTCCGGCACGCCCAACAGGACGACTCTTCAAGGAGCTCAGTGAGCATCAAGGTGATGCTGGTCGACGACCAGGAATTGCTGCGGACCGGCTTCACCATGGTGTTGCAGGCGCAGCCGGACATGAGCGTGGTCGCCGAGGCCGGCGACGGTGTCGAGGCGCTCGACAAGCTTCGGCACGTGGACGTCGACGTGGTCCTGATGGACGTGCGGATGCCCCGGATGGACGGGGTCGAGGCATGCCGGCGGATCTGTGCCGAGGGTGGTGAGAACGCGCTGGTGCTGCCGGAGGGCCGGGCCCGGCCCAAGGTGCTCATGCTGACCACCTTCGACCTGGACGAGTACGCGTTCGCCGCGCTCAAGGCCGGGGCCAGCGGCTTCCTGCTCAAGGACGTGCCGCCGCCGGAACTGCTGTCCGGGATCCGCGCGGTGGCCTCCGGTGACGCGGTGGTCGCGCCGAGCACCACCAAGCGTCTGCTCGACCGGTTCGCGCCGATCCTGCCCAGCGACCACGAACCCCGGCCGGACGTGGTGGACGCGCTCACCGAGCGCGAGCTGGAGGTGATGATGTTGGTCGCCCAGGGCCTGTCCAACGCGGAGATCGCTCAGCGGCTGTTCCTGTCCGAGGCCACCATCAAGACCCACGTCGGCCGCATCCTGATGAAGCTCGGGCTGCGCGACCGGGTCCAGGTCGTGGTGCTCGCATACGAGACGGGCCTGGTCAAGGCCCGGGGCCGCTAGGCGCGGTGCCAGGCGGCGCGGACCCACCAGGATCCGCCGGGACAGGGCCTGGCACCCGTCCCGAGGACCTGTGTCCGGGATCGTGAACGCGGGTCGGGCGATCGCCCGACCCGCGTTCGGTGTCCGGCCGGCCCGCGTCGGCCGGTCGATCGGTGGATCTGTCGGTGTATCGGTGGATCAGTCGGTGTAGAAGCCGCCGTCCGGGTGCAACATCTCGCCGGTGAAGTAGGACGACTGGTCGCTCGCCAGGAACAGCGCCGCGTTGGCCACCTCGCGGGCGCTGCCCATCCGGCCCAGCGGCACGCTGCCGAGCAGGCGCTGCTCCAGTTCGGGCATCCCGCGCAGGACCGCCGTCATGTTGGTCTCGATGAAGCCCGGTCCGATCGCGTTGACCCGGATCCCGGCCGGTCCGAGCGCGAGCGCGGCCTGCTTGGTCAGCATCCACACGCCGGCCTTGGACACTGAATAGGCCGCCGAGCCGGCCTCGGGGTGCTTCGCGGCGATCGACGCGATGGTGATGATCGAGCCGCGCCGGCCGCCGGCCACCATCCAGCGCGCGGCGGCCTGGACCGCCAGCAGCGTGCCGGTCAGGTTCACGTCGAGCACGCGCTGCCACTCGGCGAGGGGGCTGTCCACGAATCGTTTGATCGGGTCGCGTTCGACCGCGGCCCGGTTGCTCGGCCGCCCGCTGACGTAGTCGGCCGTACTGATGCCCGCGGCGGTGACCAGGACGTCGATCGCGCCGAACGTGTCGATCGCGTGCTGCATCACCGTCCCGGTGTCCGTGGGGCTGCTCGCGTCGGTGTGCATGTAGGTGGCCCGCCGGCCACGTTTCTCGACCGCCTCGATGGTGTCCATCGCGGCTTCGTCGAGAAGATCGGCGACCACGATGTCGGCGCCCTCCTCGGCGAACCGCTCGCAGCACGCGCGGCCGATCCCGTTGGCGCCGCCGGTGACCACGGCGACTCTCCCGTCGAGCTGTCCCATCTCCCGCTCCCCATCTCCATCCCCCCGCGTGTGCGATCGATGGTGTTGCCCATCCCACGCGACCCTCGAAACTCCCCGATCCTTGAGGCATGCTGTTACACCGTTACAGGAGCAGTGATCGCCTCCGGGAGGAACCCGCATGACCACCACCGCAGCCGGCCGCCCCGCCGTGCACATCGGGGCCGAGGACCTGCCGTTCGTCGAGATCGGCGACGGCAACAAGCTCAAGGTGCTGTGCGTCAAGGAGGAGGAGGGCCTCTGGATCGTGGAGAACATCTTCCAGCCCGGCTTCGCCGTCGAGACGCACCGCCACACCGGCCCGGTCTACGGCTACACCACGTCCGGCGCGTGGAAGTACGCCGAGTACGACTACGTCAACCGGGCCGGCTCGTTCCTGTACGAGCCCGCCGGTTCGGTGCACACGCTCACCTGCGTCGAGCCCGACACCCGGGTGTGGTTCCAGATGTACGGCGCCAACCTCAACCTGGACGCCGAGGGCAACATCACCTCGGTCACCGACGGCGCCGGCACGCTGCGCGCCTACTACGCCCTGTGCGAGGCGCAGGGCTTCGGTCGGCCGAACGTGCTCGTGGGCTGACGACGTGCGATCCGCGGTTGCGAGGGAGACGCCATGACCAGCACGCCCGACCTGATCCGACCCGACCTCTACAGCCCCGAGGGGTATCTCGACGGGCCGCCGCACGCGCTGTTCGCCGAGCTGCGCCGGACCGATCCCGTGTACTGGCAGGACATCCCGGGGCAACCGGGCTACTGGGCCGTGCTCAGGCACGCCGACGTCGAGTACGTGTCGCAGAATCCGGCGATCTTTTCCGCCGAGGCGGGCGGGATCATCCTGGAGGACCTCGAACCCGAGCGGCTCGAAGCCCTGCGCGGCACGTTGTTGTCGATGGATCCGCCGCGCCACCGCGCGTACCGCAAGCCGCTGGTGAAGTCCTTCACCGCGAAGGTGGTCGGCGGCATGGAGGACCGGATCCGGACCATCTGCCGGGAGATCTTCGCGCGTGTGGGCACCGGCGACGTCGAGTTCGTGCACGACGTCACCTCCGGCCTGCCGACCCAGGTGATCGGCGAGCTGATGGGCCTGCCCGCGGCGGACTGGGACCACATCCACGAGCTGGCCGAGCGGAACACCGCGGGCGAGGGCGGCCGGGCGGCGATCGAGATGGCCCGCTACGCGATCGGCTTCGCCGCGCGGCGCCGGGCCGAGGAACCGCGCGAGGACATCACCTCGCTGATCCTGGAGTCCGAGTTCGGTGGCCGGATGATGACCGACCTCGACTTCGGCCAGTTCTTCGTGCAACTGGTCACCGCCGGCAACGACACCACCAAGACCATGCTGTCCGCCGGACTGCACGCGCTGCTGAGCCATCCCGACCAGCTCGCCGCGCTGCGCGCGGATCGCGCCCTGGTGCCGGGCGCGGTCGAGGAGATCCTGCGCTGGGCCAACCCGCTGCACTACTTCCGCCGAACCGCCACCCGGGACACCGAGCTGCGCGGGGTGTCGATCAAGGCGGGCGACAAGGTGGCCATGTACTACACCTCGGCGAACCGCGACGAGGAGGTCTTCGCCGACCCGCAGCGCTTCGACATCACCCGCAGGCCCAACCCGCACCTGTCGTTCGGCTTCGCCGAGCACTTCTGTCTGGGCGTGCACATCGCGCGCCTGGAGGGCCGGGTGTTCTTCGAGGAGCTGCTCGCGACCTATCCCACGATCGAGGCGACCGGCGAGCCCGAACGGTTGCGCTCGAACCTCAACAACGCGCTCACCCGATTGCCGGTCCGGCTCGGCTAGGGCCGGTTTCCGGACAGGTCCCGGGTCCCGTCCCGGGGGCGGTGTGGACTCGGATCGGACCGGGTTCCCCTCCGGTCCGGCGGTGCGGAGCGGACGGATCCCGGGATCCGTCCGCTCCGGGAGCGGTGCCGACCTGCCGTCCCGGGAGTGACCGACGGTGACCGGGCGTGATCCGGCCGAAGCGGCCGGTCTCTGCGGTGGCACGCGAGCGGTCCGCCAGGGCCGCTCTCGCGCCCTTAGCCGGCCGCGAGGCATGCGATCGCGGTCAAAAGGGGACACATAAGCGACCGACTCAGGGAAAGAAGAGGGCCGAACCCTCGCACCTGGTCAATCGTCACCGGTCTCCGGGAGGCTCCCCATGGGAAGCCGTCAACTGGTCATACGCGCGGGTCGACGCTGTGCGCTCGCGGTCGCCGCGATCGGAATCGTCGCGGCGGCCGGGGCCCTGGACGTCGGCTCCACCTCCTCGCCGTCACCCGAGCGCAGTAGCGCCGCCACGTCGGCGCAACCGACCGCCCCCGACACCCGACAGTCCTCCTCCGCCTACTCGCTGCAAACCCAGGGCGGCCCACGCAGCGTCCGGGTGGCCCGGGTGGTCACCGGCACGATGTTGTTGACCGGCCTCGTGCTGACCGCGCTCGGTGCGATCGGCATGCGCGGCCCCGAGCTGATCCGCCACCGGGTCGTGCGACGGGTCGTCCACCAGGCCGGCTCCTCCCGGTATCGGTGGCAGCCGCCCGGCGTGCCGCGGACCGGCCTGCCGACCAACCCGGGGACCGGCCCGCCCGGCGCGTGAGTACCCTGATCGGGCCAGTACTCGTCCGGTACCCGCCGCGGACTGGAACGGAAGGCTCGCTCGCGTGAACAACGACATCAACGCACGTCCGAATCCGCACGGCCGCTCGCCCGACCCCGCCGACCGCCCCGCGCGGCTGCGCGTGGGAGTCGTCGGCGCCGGCCGTGTCGGCCCGACCCTCGCCGCCGCCCTCGCCCTCGCCGGGCACTCGGTGGTGGCCGCCTCCGGTGTCTCGGAGACCTCCCGGCGCCGCGCCGAGGACCTGCTCCCCGGCGTCCCGCTGGTCACCCCGCAAGAGGTGATCGCGGCCTCCGACCTGACCCTGCTGACCGTGCCCGACGACGCGCTGGAGGCGCTCGTGCACGGCCTGGCCGAGACCGGCGCGATCAAGGCCGGTCAACTCCTGGTGCACGCGTCGGGCCGCTACGGCGTCGATGTCCTGGAGCCCGCCACCCGCGCCGGCGCGCTGCCGCTCGCGCTGCACCCGGTGATGACCTTCACCGGCAGCACGATCGACCTCGAACGACTGGCCGGGTGCTCCTTCGGGGTCACCTCGCCCGAGCCGCTGCGCCCGGTCGCCGAGGCGCTCGTGGTGGAGATGGGCGGTGAGCCGGAGTGGATCGAGGAGCGCGACCGCGCGCTCTACCACGTGGCCCTGGCCAACGGCGCGAACCACCTGGTCACCCTGGTCGCGCAGTCGATCGAACTGCTCGGCGCGGCCGGCGTGCGGGCCCCGGGCCGGATGCTCGGACCGCTGCTCGGCGCCGCCCTGGACAACGCGCTGCGATCCGGCGATCACGCGCTGACCGGCCCGGTCGCGCGCGGCGACGCGGGCACGGTGGCCGCGCACGTGGCCGAGCTGCGCCGGGTCTCACCCGAGGCACTCGCCGCCTACGTGGCGATGGCCCGGCTGACCGCCGACCGCGCACTGAACGCCGGCCTGCTCAAGGCCGAGGCGGCCGAGGCGCTGCTGGGCGTGCTGGCCGAGGGCGGCCGACCGTGACCGCCGTGCGCCTGGCCCGGACCGCGGCCGAACTCACCGAGGACACCCGGCCGTACGGGTTGCGCGCGGTGGTGATGACGATGGGCGCGCTGCACCAGGGCCACGCGGCGCTGATCCGCGCTGCGCGCGGGTTCGTCGGCCCGAGCGGCCACGTCGTGGTCACCGTGTTCGTCAACCCGCTCCAGTTCGGCGCGGGCGAGGACCTGGACCGCTACCCGCGCACCCTGGACGCCGACCTGGAGCTGAGCGAGGAGGCGGGCGCCGACGTGGTGTTCGCGCCGTCGGTGCAGGAGGTGTACCCGGGCGGCGAGCCGCGGGTGCGGATCACCGCCGGGCCCACCGGCGCGGTCCTGGAAGGCGCTTCCCGCCCCGGCCACTTCGACGGCATGCTCACCGTGGTCGCCAAGTTGCTGCACCTGACCGCGCCGAGGGTCGCCTTCTTCGGTGAGAAGGACGCCCAGCAACTCGCGCTGATCCGGCGCATGGTGCGCGACCTGAACTTCCCCGTCGAGATCGTGGGCGTGCCCACCGTCCGCGAACCCGACGGGCTGGCCCGGTCCAGCCGCAACCGCTACCTGTCCGAGGCCGAGCGGGAGAACGCGCTCTCGCTCAGCCGCGCGCTCGACGCGGGCGCCCGGCGCGCCGGCGAGGGCGCGGGCGCCGTGCGCGCCGCCGCCGAGGACGTGCTGCGCGCCGTGCTGGAACCCGACTATGTGGAGTTGGTCGACATCGACGACTTCACCCCGGTGGCCGCCGACCACGCCGGCCCGGCGATCCTGGCGATCGCGGCCCGCGTGGGCGCCACCCGGCTCATCGACAACGCCCGCCTGACGATCACGGGAGTCCCCCGGTCATGATGCGCACGATGTTCAAGTCCAAGATCCACCGCGCGACGATCACGCAGGCGGACCTCCACTACGTCGGCTCGATCACCATCGACGAGGATCTGCTCGAAGCCGCCGACATCCTCCCCGGCGAACTGGTGCACGTGGTCGACATCGACAACGGCGCGCGCCTGGAGACGTACACGATCGCCGGCCCGCGCGGCACCGGCGTGATCGGCATCAACGGCGCCGCGGCACGCCTGGTGCACACCGGCGACCTGGTGATCATCATCGCCTACGCGCAGGTCACCGACGCCGAGGCGCGGGCGATGAAGCCGCGGGTGGTGTTCGTCGACGCGGCCAACACGATCACCGGCACCGGACACGACCCGGCCGAGGCCCTGCCCGGCGGCGAGACGGTGCGCGGCGACCGGGTGGTCCCCGCGCGGGCCGCGCAATGAACACGCCCGTAATGCCCGCGCGCCTGGCCGCACCCGATCCCGGGTGGACCGTGCGCGCGGATGTGATCGTGGTCGGCTCCGGGGTGGCCGGCCTGACCGTCGCGCTGCGCGCGCGCCGGGCCGGCCGGGTTCTGCTGGTGACCAAGGCGCAACTCGACGAGGGCTCCACCCGCTGGGCGCAGGGCGGGATAGCGGCCGCGCTCGGCGAGGGCGACACCCCCGAACAGCACCTGCGCGACACGCTCGTGGCCGGTGCCGGATTGTGCGCCGAGGACGCGGTCCGGGTGCTGGTCACCGAGGGCCCGGACGCGGTGCGCCGACTGATCGACACCGGCGCCGAGTTCGACCGGGGCCCGGACGGGGACGTGCTGCTCACCCGCGAGGGTGGTCACCTGCGCAACCGGATCGCGCACGCGGGCGGCGACGCGACGGGTGCGGAGATATCGCGCGCGCTGGTCGCCGCGGTGCGGGCCACGCCGGACATCGAGGTGATCGAGAACGCGCTCGTGCTCGACCTGCTCAAGGACGCCTCCGGGCGCGCGTGCGGGGTCACCCTGCACGTGATGGGCGAGGGCGCGCGGGACGGGGTCGGCGCCGCCGTGGGGCGGGCCGTCGTGCTCGCCACCGGCGGCATGGGCCAGGTCTTCTCGTCCACCACGAACCCCTCGGTGTCCACCGGCGACGGGGTCGCGCTCGCGCTGCGCGGCGGGGCCGAGGTCACCGACCTGGAGTTCGTCCAGTTCCACCCGACCGTGCTGTGGCTCGGCCCGGGCGCCGAGGGCCAGCAGCCGCTGGTCTCCGAGGCCGTGCGCGGCGAGGGTGCCCATCTCGTGGACGCGGCCGGCATCCGGTTCATGACGGATCGCCATCCGCTGGGCGAGCTGGCCCCGCGTGACATCGTGGCCAAGGGCATCATGCGCCGGATGGCCGAGACCGGCGCCGAGCACATGTACCTGGACGGTCGGCACTTCGGCGCGGACATGTGGAAGCACCGCTTCCCGACCATCCTGGCCGCGTGCCGCGCGCACGGCATCGACCCGGTGACCGAGCCGATTCCGGTCGCGCCCGCCGCGCACTACGCGAGTGGAGGCGTAAGGACCGACCTGCACGGACGGACCAGCGTGCCGGGGTTGTACGCGTGCGGAGAGGTGGCGTGCACCGGCGTGCACGGCGCCAACCGGCTCGCGTCCAACTCGCTCCTGGAGGGCCTGGTCTTCGCCGAGCGGATCGCGGCCGACCTGGCCCGGGACATGCCGCCGTTCGCCGAGCCGGTCGCGCCGAGCGGTGTGACCGGGCTGCTCGGTGAGGCGGCGCGGCTGCGCCTGCAGCGGGCGATGACCGCCGGTGCCGGGGTGCTGCGCGACGCGGCCGGGCTGATCGGCACCGAGGCCGAGCTGACCGCGTTGGCCGGTCGTACCAGCACCGACCCGTGCACGCAGACGTGGGAGACCACCAACCTGCACCTGGTCGCCGGCGCGCTCACCCGTGCCGCGCTGCTGCGCGAGGAGACGCGCGGCTGCCACTGGCGCGAGGATCATCCCGACCGCGACGACACCGCGTGGCGCGGGAATCTCGTCACGTCGCTGCGCGAGGGCGCCCTGCACGTCGCCTACCAGGCCTACGAATCCGAGGAGTCGACCCCGTGACCACCGTCGAGCTGTCCGCCGATCTCACGTCGCGCCTGGCCGAGGCCGGGCTCGACCCGCTCGCCGTCGCCGCGCTGGTGACCGCCGCCGTGGCCGAGGACCTCGACGGCGGGGTGGACGTCACCTCGGTGGCCACCGTGCCCGAGCACGCGCGCGGCCAGGCCGAGTTCGCCGCGCGCGGGTCGGGCGTGGTCGCGGGCATCCCGGTCGCCGAGGCGGTCCTGGAACTGGTCTGCGGCGCCGACCTGGTGGTCGCCCGGCACGTCCGGGACGGCGACGCGGTGACGCCCGGCACGGTGCTGTTCACGGCCGAGGCGAGCACCCGCGCGCTGCTCACCGCCGAGCGGGTCGCGCTCAACCTGCTGTCCCGGCTGTCCGGCGTGGCCACCGCCACCCGCGCGTGGGTCGACGCGATCGAGGGCACCGGTGCCTCGGTCCGCGACACCCGTAAGACCACGCCGGGCCTGCGCGCCCTGGAGAAGTACGCGGTGCGCTGCGGCGGCGGGGTCAACCACCGGATGTCGCTGTCCGACGCGGCCATGGTCAAGGACAACCACGTGGTCGCCGCGGGCGGCGTGGCGGAGGCCTTCCAGGCGGTGCGCGCGGCCTTCCCGAACGTGCCGGTCGAGGTCGAGGTGGACCACCTCGAACAGATCCCGCCGGTGCTGGACGCGGGCGCCGACCTGATCCTGCTGGACAACATGACGCCCGAACGCATGCGCGAGGCGGTGACCCTGGTCGCGGGCCGGGCCCGACTCGAAGCCAGCGGCGGCCTCACCCTGGCGACCGCCCGCGCGGTCGCCGAGACCGGCGTGGACTACCTCGCGGTCGGCGCGCTCACCCACTCCGCCCCGATCCTGGACGTCGGCGTGGACCTGCGCGCCTGAGCGACCGGTACCGTTCACCGGATCAGCCGTCCCCGCCCCGCCGCCCCTCTCCTTCCCGAAGCCGCGCTCCGTCCCCCACGGCCCGAGCCAGAACACCAAGGACGCCCACGATGTTGCTCACCATCGACGTCGGTAACTCGCATACCGTGCTCGGCCTGTTCGACGGTGACGAGATCGTCGAGCACTGGCGCATCTCGACCGAGGCCCGGCGGACCGCCGACGAACTCGCGGTGGTCCTCGCGGGATTGCTCGGCCAGCACCCGCTGATCGGTGCCGACGGCATCGACGGCATCGCGATCTGTTCCACCGTGCCGTCCGTGCTGCACGAGATGCGCGACATGGTGCGGCGCTACTACGGCGACATCCCCACGGTCGTCGTCGAGCCCGGGGTCAAGACCGGCGTGCCGGTCCTGATGGACAACCCCAAGGAGGTCGGCACCGACCGGATCATCAACGCGCTGGCGGCGGTCAAGCTGTACGGCGGCCCGTGCGTGGTGGTCGACTTCGGCACCGCGACCACCTTCGACGCGGTCAGCACCAAGGGCGAGTACGTCGGCGGCGCGATCGCCCCCGGCATCGAGATCTCGGTGGACGCGCTGGGCGCGCGCGGCGCGCAACTGCGCAAGATCGAGCTGATGCGCCCGCGGAGCGTGATCGGCAAGAGCACGGTCGAGGCGATGCAGGCGGGCATCCTGTACGGCTTCGCCGGCCAGGTGGACGGCGTGGTCAAGCGGATGGCGGCCGAACTGTCCCCGGACGACCCGGACGCGGTCACCGTGGTGGCCACCGGCGGACTGGCGACGCTGGTGCTGGGAGAGGCCTCGGTGATCGATGTGCACGAGCCGTGGCTGACCCTGATCGGCCTGCGGATGGTCTACGAGCGCAACGCGGCGGTCTGATCGGAGCCGGCCTCGCGGTCGGCTCCAAGTCGGAAAAACACACGCATCAAATAAGCCGGATTGTCCACCTCTCCGCATACAGTGCGTGGTATGCCGACGCCACATGGTGACCAGGGGATGGCCTTCAGCGCGCACGAGGTGCGGGTGCTGCGTCGCGCGCTGGCCGTCGCGCTGCGCGGGGGGCGCGACTCGGTCGACTTCTGGCTGCTGGGCCGGGCGATCGGCGAGGCGCAGGACGAGCGCGAACGGCTGCGCGCGTTCATGACGGCCGAACTGCGGCGCTATCGGGCCGCGCTGCCCGGGAGCGCGGCCGGCTTCCTGTCCTGCCTGCGCAACGCGGTGGACGAGATCGCGCACGTCCCCTCGGCCGAGGACCTGGCCGCCCTGCGCACCACCCTCGACCTGCCGTGCGGCGAACGCGAACGCGCGAGCCGCGCGGCCCTGCTCCGCCGCTGCACACACCTGGCCGAGACCGACCTCGAACACCGCCTCGCCGCCCGAGCCCACCGCCGAGCCACCGCCGAAGCCGCCCGAGCCGTCCGCACCGACCCCCTGGACATCCTGATCCCCACCCGCCCCCGCCCCACCCCACCATCGCCGACACCGGCCGAGCACAAACGCGACCGCACCCCGGAGCCGACACCGGTGCCGGTTGCGGCAAGCGAACCCGAGCCCCGGCCGACCCTCGCCGAAGCACCCGTCGCGCAGGCCGCGGACCAGACCGGTCCGGAGGCGACGGACGACGCCATGGCCACCACTGATGTCGCCAACGGCGCGGAGCCGGCTGACGGTACGGATGTCACGGACGGTACCGCCGAGATCGTCGATCGCGCCGTCGAGGACCCGTCCGAGGCCGAGCACGAACCCCAGGCCGAGCCCGAACCCCAGACCGGGCCCGAAGCCCAGGCCGGGCCCGAAGCCCAGGCCGGGCCCGAAGCCGAGCACGGGCACGGGTTCGCACCCGACGCACCCGCGTCGCCCGAGCCCGAGGGCGCCGAGGTCGCAACCGACCGCGACGCCGAGAACCCGAACGCGACGCACGCACCCGCCCCCGATCCCGCGCCGGCCGCCGTCCCGCCCCTCGACGTCGGCCCGATCCGCGCGGCCCTCTCGCCGGTCATCCCGCACCGCCGCCAGGGCCGCCCCCTCGGCCAACTCCCGGCCCCCGAGATCCTCCAGACCGGCACCGGCTGACCGGGACCCCGCTTCCCATCCGGGCGGATATCGGTTCGGGGAGTCGGTTGGCCATGGGTAGCCTTGTCCCGTGACCGAGCAGAGCGCAGCGCAGCCGCAGATCGACGACCTTCCCGAGCAGATGCGGGTTCGCCGCGACAAGCTCGATCGGCTTCGGGCCGAGGGGACCGACCCGTACCCGGTCGGGTTCCCCCGCAGTACGACGGTGGGCGCGCTGCGTGCCGAGTTCGACGGTCTCGAGGCGGATGTGGAGACCGGGCGCCGGGTCGGCGTCACCGGCCGGGTGGTGCTCTACCGCACCGGCGGCAAGCTGTGCTTCGCGACGCTGCGCGACGGGGACGGCGACATCCAGGTGATGGTCTCGCTGGACGGCGTCGGCGCCGAGTCGCTCGCCGCCTGGAAGAGCGACGTCGACCTGGGCGACCACGTCGGTGTCGAGGGCCAGGTGATCACATCCCGCCGCGGCGAGCTGTCGATCATGGTCGACACGTGGGCGATCACGTCCAAGTGCCTGCGCCCGCTGCCGGACAAGCACAAGGGCCTGACCGACCCCGAGGCCCGGGTCCGCCAGCGCTACGTCGACCTGATCGTCAACGACGAGTCGCGCGCGATGTTGCGCACCCGCAGCCGGATCGTGCGCTCGATCCGCGAGTGGTTCGACACCAGGGACTTCCTGGAGGTCGAGACCCCGATGTTGCAGCCGGTGCACGGCGGCGCCACCGCGCGCCCGTTCGTCACCCACATCAATGCCTACGACATGGACCTCTACCTGCGCATCGCGCCGGAGTTGTACCTCAAGCGCCTGGTCGTCGGCGGCGCCGAGAAGGTCTTCGAGATCAACCGCAACTTCCGCAACGAGGGCGCGGACTCGACGCACAACCCCGAGTTCACCATGCTCGAGGCCTACCAGGCGTACGGCGACTACAACACGATGGCGACCCTCACCCGCGAGGTCTACCAGCACGTCGCGCAGGCCGTGTTCGGGACGCACACCTTCCGCTACGGCGACCGCGAGGTGGACATCTCCGGCGAGTGGCGCGAGATCACCGTCTACGGCTCGGTCTCCGAGGCCGTCGGCGAGGAAGTCACCCCCGAGACGCCGATCGAGACCGTGCGCAAGCTCGCCGACGCGCGCGAGATCGAGTACGACAAGGCGTGGGGCCAGGGCAAGCTGGTCCAGGAGATTTACGAGGCGCTGGTCGAGCACACCCTGGCCGAGCCGACCTTCGTGCGCGACTTCCCGATCGAGACCTCGCCGCTGACCCGCCAGCACCGCAGCGTGCCGGGCGTCGCGGAGAAGTGGGACCTGATCGGCTTCGGCATGGAACTGGGCACGGCGTACTCCGAGTTGGTCGACCCGGTCGAGCAGCGCCGCCGGCTCACCGAGCAGTCGCTGCTCGCGGCGGGCGGTGACGTCGAGGCCATGCGGATCGACGAGGACTTCCTGCGCGCGCTGGAGTTCGCGATGCCGCCGAGCGGCGGCCTGGGCCTGGGCATCGACCGGATGATCATGGCCTTCACCGGCCGCGGCATCCGCGAGACGATCCTGTTCCCGCTGGTGAAGCCGACCACCGACTGACCCGCCGGACGGCGCGGCGGAGCCCCCTCGGTGACGGATCGTCGCTCCCGAGGGGGCTCCTGTCCCATTTCCGGGCGCGTCACCCGTTCGTACGCATAGGGTCGGCCGCATGGAAGCAGCCCCCGATCTGCGGATCTGCGTCGCCGGCGACTCGTTCGTGCAAGGCGTCGGCGACCTCTCCGGCGGCGGATGGGTCGGTCGCCTCGCGGCCGAGTCCCGCCGCCGGGGCCGACAGTTGACCGCGTACAACCTCGGTGTACGACTGGAGACCTCGGCCGACGTCGCGGAGCGCTGGTACGGCGAGGCGGTCCCGCGCATGCGGCACGCCGACGGCACCGGCATGGTGTTCGCGTTCGGCGTCAACGATGTCAAGGTCGAGCACGGCCGCCGCCGGGTCAAGCATGCCGACAGTGTCGCCAACCTCGACGCGATACTGGACACCGCCACCGGCGCCCGCTGGACCTGCCTGGTCGTCGGCGCGCCCCCGGTTCCCGGCGAGGCGAACGACGGCGAGGAGGCGCTCGTCCTGGAGGAGGCGTACGCGAAGACCTGCGCCGCGCGCGGCATCACCTTCGTGCCGCTCCAGCGCGTGCTGCGCGAGGACCCGCAGTGGTGGGCGAGCATCGAGGCGTACGGCGACGGGGCGCACTGCGACTCGGTCGGCTACGCCAAGCTCGCCGGGCTGATCGCCGAGGGCGGCTGGTGGGACTGGTTGGACTCGCTCGCCCGCGGGGACTGAGCGGGCCGGCCGAAACGGCGCTCAGGGCTTGACGCCCTTCTTCGCCAGCCACGAGCCCGGGTCCACGGCCGCGCCGCCGCCTGGGTGCACCTCGAAGTGCAGGTGCGGGCCGGTGGAGTTGCCGGTGGTACCGACGTAGCCGATCACCTCGCCCGCCGTCACCGAGCCGGAGGTCTTCGCGAATCGCGACTGGTGGCAGTACCAGGTCTGGGTGCCGTCGGGGTGGGTGATCACGATCCGGTTGCCGAACGCGCCCGCGCTGCCGGCGGAGGCTATCTTCCCGGCGGCGGCGGCCTTGATCGGCGTACCGGCGCGCGCCGCGAAGTCCAGCCCGGTGTGCGTGTGCGCCCAACGCGAGCCGCTGTTGCCGAAGCGGCCGGTCAGCGTGTAGTCCGAGGTCGGCAGCACCCATCCGGCGGCCCGCTGGGCCTTCGCGCGCTCGGCCTCGGCCCGCGCCGCCGCCTGCTGCTCGGCCTCCTGGGCCTCCTGGGCCTCTTGGGCCTCCCGGGCCTGCTCGGCCTCGCGGGCCCGCTCCGCCTCCCGCTCGGCCTCCTGCGCGCGTTCGAGCTCCTGCGCCCGCTCCGCCTCCTGCGCGCGTTCGAGTTCCTGCGCCCGCTCCGCCTCCGCTCGTGCGGCCGCGTCCGAGGCCGCCGATTCCTTGGCCTGCTCCCCGGTGGCGCTCAGCGCCGCGCGCTCCTGGGAGCGCGCCGCGACGTCCGCACCACGATCGGCAAGCCGCTGCGCCGTGCCGGGATCGGCGCTCGCCGACCCGGCCGCGTGCTCCCGGCCCGCTCCCGAACCCGCCGTCTGGACGCCGGTGGTGACCGCGACGGCCAACAGTGCGAGGCCCGAGACCACGGTGACCGAGCGACTCGGGCGCAGGCCCTTGAGCCGCGTGACGCGGTCGATCGGCCCGGATGTGGGCGTGGGCGTGGACGGAGCTTCGGGGGAGTGCGGCACGAATACCTCGGGGTTTCGACGACAAGGCCGGGATCAGTGGTAGCAATCCGCCGCATATAGACCAAGTCGTAACGGAGCGGCCACTACGACGCCGCGTAGTAATCCCAGTGCGCTCCCGGGCGGCGCGGATCATCGCTTGCGACAAATCCGGACGAATCCATGTCTACGATGCCGCGTAGGAGATCGCGCGACGAGCGTGACGCAGTTCACCGCGCGACCAGGTTTCACGAAGGGCCCGCCATGAATCGTCTCGGTGAACTCGAAACCCAGGTGATGCTCCGCGTCTGGTGGCTCAATCGCCCGTCGTCGGTGCGCGAGGTGCAGGAGGCGCTGCTGCCGGATCGTGAACCGGCCTATACGACGGTGATGACCGTGCTCGACAAACTCTTCCGCAAGGGCTTGCTGCGCCGCCGCTTGGCCGGTCGGGCCTATCTGTACGAAGCCGTGCGCTCGCGCGACGCCTATACCGCCGAGTTGATGCGCGCCGACTGGGCGGCGGGCGACAGTCGTGCCGGTGCTCTCGTGCACTTCGTCGAGGGCATGACCCCGGAACAGATCGAGGCGTTGCGCGACGCGTTGCGGGTCGCGCTGCCGTGAGTCGACCCGCCTGGAACGCCGGATCGGCCGCGACTTCGGGACTTTCCTGGGCTGACCGGAGGTCTTGTTAATTCGTTCGGCGCAGCCGCGGTGCCCCCGGGGCGCAACTCTGCGTAATCGTATTAATGATCTACGTAAGAAAATGCGGACTTCTGCACAGCGGAACGGAAAGTGGGCCGACATGATGCGAGCGAAAACCCGAGCGAGGCACGCCCTCGCGATGGTCACCGTCGGCGTGACCGCCGCGTTGGGCGCGAACCTGGCCGCGGCCGGCCAGGCGACCGCGGTGCCGCAGCTCCTGCCGCAACCGGTCGAGACGTCGTACGGCACCTCGTACACGACCTCGTCGGGCGTGTCGTACGGGACTTCCCAAGGGTGGACGCTGTGGTCGTCCTCGCGGGTGCCCCCGCCGCTGTCCGGGATGACCGCGCTCGACGACGCGATGGCCGAACTGCGCGCCCGACTCGACCGGATGCGCGAGACGCTCGGGATGGGCGTGCAGAGCACGCTCTCGGGCCTGGGGACCTCCCTGGGCACGACGCTGCCGCCGGGCGTGACCCTGCCGGACCTGCTCGACCTCGCCGACCTCGACCTCGCCGACCTCGGCACCGACACGACCTCGGTGGCGCAGCCGATTCAGCCGCCGGCCCCGAAGGCTCCGCCGCCGGTGACGCCGGACAAGCCGCCCGCCCCGCCGGTCGACCCGGCCTCGGCGACGAGGCTGGAATTGCGCCGCACGGCCGACCGCGCGCAGGCCAAGCCCGGTGACACGGTCACCCACACGGTGACCGTGCTGAACTCCGGCAGCGCCGAGACGAAGTCCGCGATCGTGCGCAACGCGTTGCCCGCGGGCGTGAAACCGGTGGAATCCAAGCCGTCGCAGGGTGAATTCGACACCGCGACCGGAGTGTGGAAGACCGGCCGGATCAAGCCCGGCTCCGCGATCACCCTGATTCTCGTGTTCAAGGTTCCGGAAGGCGCGGCGGGATCCGAGATGACCGCTCGTTCGAGTTTCGTCAGCGCACCGGGTGCGAAGCCGGTGATCGGCAACGCGTGCGGCGACGATGCCGAAGCGGCCTGTGCGAGCACGCGCGTGGCCGAATCCGGGACCCGGGAATGACCGGGGGAATCCGTCCATATCCGGCCTGATCACTCCACGATCCGTGGACTGGGTCCGTCGGTATCGGTGCCGGATGTATGAAGAACCAGAGGTCCGGGCGGTGGGAAACCCCGCCCGGACCTCTGCCGTCGGTCCGGGTGTTTCCGCGACCACCCGGGCAGATCGGTGGTAAACAGGGCGGAGCGGCGATGCCTATCGTGATCGCGATAGCGTCAGCCCATGGAAGTGACGATCCGACGTGCCAGAACGTCCGATGTGCGGGCCATTCGTCGCCTTGTGGATGGGTACGTGGGGCTGCGTATCCTCCTCGACAAACCAACTGTCACCCTCTTCGAGGATGTTCAGGAGTTTTGGGTCGCGGAGCGGGACGCGGACAGTGAGGTGGTCGCGTGCGGGGCGCTGCACGTGATGTGGGAAGACCTGGCGGAGGTACGCACTCTCGCGGTGGATCCCGTGTGCCGCGGCTCCGGAGTGGGTCACCTCTTGCTCACCAAACTCCTGGAGACCGCGCGTTGGCTCGGCGTTCGACGGATATTCTGCTTGACCTTCGAGGTCGACTTCTTCGCGAAGCACGGCTTCGTCGAGATCGAGGAGACACCGATCGACGGCGATGTCTACAGTGAACTGATGCGTTCGTACGACGAGGGTGTCGCCGAGTTTTTGGATCTGGAACGCGTCAAACCCAACACCCTTGGCAACACGCGGATGCTGCTCCATCTCTGGCAGTGATCTCGATCCGCGTAGACCGGGCGAGTGTGGTGGAGATCGCGTGCCCCGCGCCGGCGAACCTCTTGACGCTTCTTGCCCGTGACGGTGTGGTGTGCGGTGAAGTCGCAACCACAAACCCGGTAACGTATTGCCGACTCGACGGGTTCCGCGCCGGTGGGTTTGTATTTTCCCGCAGAAAGCGGTTTCCTTTTCTTGAGCTGGTTGTGAACCCTCCCGATGAAAGGGAATCCTGGTGGCACAGAAGGTCCAGATTCTTCTCGTTGACGACCTCGACGGCGGCAAGGCCGATGAGACGGTGACGTTCGCGCTCGACGGTGTCTCCTACGAGATCGACCTGAGCGCCACGCACGCAGAGCAGCTCCGCGCGGCCCTGACGACCTACGTCGAGGCCGGCCGTAAGACCGGTGGCCGGGTCGCCGCTCGCCGCGGCGTCCGCCAGGTGGTCAAGGGTGGTGCCGCCTCCGGCGACACCGCCAAGATCCGCGCCTGGGCCAAGGAGAACGGCTACGACGTGAGCGAGCGCGGTCGCGTGCCGGGCAACATTCGCGACGCCTACGAGAAGGCCCACGCCTGATCGTCGACGCCATCATCGAGCGGTGCCCTCCCCCGATTCGTTCGGGGGAGGGCACCGCTCATGTCGTTTTCCGGGGTCCGGGGGCCGGGGCCGGGATCGGTGTCGGCGTCGTCGCGGCCGGGCCTCAGGCCGGCGCCGGGCGGTGGTGGGTCAGCGGCCTGGGCTCGGTCGCCCGCGGCCTCGGGAACAGCCGTACGTGCTGGCACGCGTGCGCCAACGTGCTCAGCAGCCGGGTCACGTCCGGGAAACGCACGTCCACGTGCAGCACCGCGCCGAGGGCCGCGAGGTCCCCGGCGGGGCACACCCGGCCCGGGTCGACCGGTGGCCGCAACCAGCGCGCGTGCTCCCACGACCGCGGCCACGGTGCCCGCCACGTGGCCGGCCACGGCGACGGCGCGGCCACCGTGTCGCCCTCGCCGTACGCGCGAAGGTCGAGGTCCAGATCGGCCCAGTCCAGCCAGTCCAGCAGCGCGGGCAGGTCGCCCGCGACCCCCGGGGCTACGAAGAACTGGATCCGGCCGGTCCCGGTCGCGGCCACCGGCCCGATCGGGACGCCGAGCCGCTCGGCCCGGTCCAGGGCCCGGACACCGGCCGCGCCGGGCACGTCCAGGACGTCGAACCGCACCCCCGCGGCCAGCCGGACCGGGGCCGACGGGGTGGCCGCCCAGTGGCCCGCGAGCACGCGCGGATCGGTGGTCGCGGCCGCGCTCTCGTGCGCCGGGTCGAGCGATCCCGGACCCGCCGGCCATCCGAGGGCGCGCGCGTACCAGAGGGCCTCGTCCAGCGGGCCGGGTACGACGGGCGCCGAACGGGACGCGAAAACAAGCGTGGCTGCCATAACGTGTTCAACTCCGGGACGACAGCGAGGTTACGAAAGGTGATATGGCAGCCGCAATGAGTGACGCAATGCGAGGGACGGCCGCGCCGGCCCTTCCCCGGCGCCCGCGCGGTTGCCCGTACACCGGTCGTGACCTGCCGGTATACAGCAGGTGTCGTCCGGGGTATGACCCGAACATGGAGGGGACACGGGGAGGCGGAATCCGGGCTCGCGCCGGGTCGGACCGGTGCCGGAAAATACCGCGTTCGCTTCTGGCGTACTCGGAATCGGCCTCAGGACGTGGCCGGCGGGAACACCGACACGCACCATCGGGTTTGACTAGTTGTCCAACGCGGTCCGCAACACGTGGGTCGCACGTCTTCACGGACGAATCGAGCGGTCCTGCGTGCAGGACTAGCATGCGGAAGGACAGGGAGGGGACCGTCCCCGATCTGCACGACCGCTCTGAGGAGCGATAACGATGTTCGAGAGGTTCACCGACCGCGCGCGGCGGGTTGTCGTCCTGGCTCAGGAGGAGGCCCGGATGCTCAACCACAACTACATCGGTACTGAGCACATCCTCCTCGGCCTCATCCACGAGGGTGAGGGCGTCGCTGCGAAGGCCCTGGAGAGCCTCGGCATCTCGCTTGAGGCAGTGCGTCAGCAGGTTGAGGAGATCATCGGCCAGGGCCAGCAGGCTCCGTCCGGTCACATCCCCTTCACGCCCCGTGCGAAGAAGGTCCTCGAGCTGTCGCTTCGCGAGGCGCTCCAGCTCGGCCACAACTACATCGGCACGGAGCACATCCTTCTGGGCCTGATCCGCGAGGGCGAGGGCGTCGCCGCCCAGGTCCTCGTGAAGCTCGGCGCCGACCTCAACCGGGTCCGCCAGCAGGTCATCCAGCTGCTCTCCGGCTACTCGAGCGGCAAGGAATCCGCCGCTCCGGGCGGAAGCGGCCAGGAGGGGACTCCGTCGACGTCCCTCGTGCTCGACCAGTTCGGGCGCAACCTGACCCAGGCGGCGCGCGAGGGCAAGCTCGACCCCGTCATCGGGCGAGAGAAGGAAATCGAGCGGGTCATGCAGGTGCTGTCCCGCCGCACCAAGAACAACCCCGTCCTGATCGGCGAGCCCGGCGTCGGCAAGACCGCCGTCGTCGAGGGCCTGGCCCAGGCGATCGTCAAGGGCGAGGTGCCCGAGACGCTCAAGGACAAGCAGCTCTACACGCTGGACCTCGGCGCGCTGGTGGCGGGTTCCCGCTACCGAGGCGACTTCGAGGAGCGGCTGAAGAAGGTGCTCAAGGAGATCCGCACCCGAGGCGACATCATCCTGTTCATCGACGAGCTGCACACGCTCGTCGGCGCGGGTGCGGCCGAAGGCGCGATCGACGCGGCGAGCATCCTCAAGCCGATGCTGGCGCGAGGTGAGCTGCAGACGATCGGCGCGACCACGCTCGACGAGTACCGCAAGCACCTGGAGAAGGACGCGGCGCTCGAGCGCCGGTTCCAGCCGATCCAGGTCGCGGAACCGTCCCTGCCGCACACGATCGAGATCCTCAAGGGTCTGCGCGACCGCTACGAGGCGCACCACCGCGTGTCGATCACCGACCAGGCCCTGGTGGCCGCGGCGACGCTCGCGGACCGGTACATCTCCGACCGGTTCCTGCCGGACAAGGCGATCGACCTCATCGACGAGGCCGGCTCGCGGATGCGCATCCGGCGCATGACCGCACCGCCGGACCTGCGCGAGTTCGACGAGAAGATCGCCAACGTGCGTCGGGACAAGGAGTCCGCGATCGACGCGCAGGACTTCGAGAAGGCCGCGTCCCTGCGCGACAGCGAGAAGAAGCTGCTCGCCGACAAGGCGAAGCGGGAGAAGGAGTGGAAGGCCGGCGACATGGACGTCGTGGCCGAGGTCGACGAGGAACTGATCGCTGAGGTCCTCTCGACCGCCACCGGAATCCCGGTCTTCAAGCTGACCGAGGAGGAGTCGGCCCGTCTGCTCCGCATGGAGGACGAGCTGCACAAGCGGGTCATCGGCCAGAAGGACGCCATCAAGGCGCTCTCCCAGGCCATTCGGCGCACCCGCGCCGGACTCAAGGACCCGAAGCGTCCCGGTGGTTCGTTCATCTTCGCCGGCCCGTCCGGTGTCGGTAAGACCGAGCTGTCCAAGACGCTCGCCGAGTTCCTCTTCGGCGACGAGGACGCGCTCATCCAGCTCGACATGAGCGAGTTCTCCGAGAAGCACACGGTGTCCCGGCTGTTCGGTTCGCCGCCCGGATATGTGGGTTACGAAGAGGGCGGCCAGCTCACCGAGAAGGTGCGCCGCAAGCCTTTCTCGGTGGTTCTGTTCGACGAGGTCGAGAAGGCCCACCCGGACATCTTCAACTCGCTGCTGCAGATTCTGGAGGACGGTCGCCTGACCGATTCCCAGGGTCGGGTGGTGGACTTCAAGAACACCGTCATCATCATGACGACCAACCTCGGTACGCGGGACATCTCGAAGGGCTTCGGCCTCGGTTTCTCCGGATCGTCCGACGTCAAGACCGGTTACGACCGGATGAAGGCGAAGGTCAACGAAGAGCTGAAGCAGCACTTCCGTCCCGAGTTCCTCAACCGTGTCGACGACACGATCGTCTTCCACCAGCTTTCCGAGGAAGACATCATCCAGATCGTCGACCTGATGATCGCCAAGGTGGACGAGCGGCTGCGCGATCGGGACATGGGCATCGAGCTCCGTCCGGCCGCCAAGGCCCTGCTCGCCAAGCGGGGCTACGACCCGCTGCTGGGTGCCCGTCCGCTCCGGCGGACGATCCAGCGCCAGATCGAGGACAACCTCTCCGAGAAGATCCTCTACGGCGAGCTGCGCTCCGGGTCGATCATCGTGGTCGACACCGAGGGTGAGGGCAAGGACGAGCAGTTCACCTTCGAGGGCATGGAGAAGGCCCCGCTGCCGGATGCGCCGCCCATCGAGGCGACCGGCTCGGGCCCGAACCTGACCAAGGAGTAGTCGGCCGCGGGAGACCGCACACGACGAAGGGGTCGCCCCCGGGAAGTACTTCCCGGGGGCGACCCCTTTTCGCGTGACGCCCGTGGTGGACGACCGTCGTCGGCGACCGGCGTGGTGTCCGGTACGACGACCGGCGCGAGGGATCAGCGCGCGCCGTCGGCCACGTGCTCGTCGACCCTGTCCGCGCTACCCGACCGGGCCGGCGGCGCGGCCGACTCCGCCGGTTCCGCGGCCGACTCGCGCAGGCCCACCCGGTCGTGCAGCCGGCGCAGGGCCCGCGGGGAGTACCACGCGTGCCGACCCAGGAGGCGCATCGCGGCCGGCACCAGCACGCCGCGGACCAGGGTCGCGTCCAGGAGGATCGCCAGCGCCGCGCCGAAGCCGAACAACTGCAGGAAGCTCACGCTGCTGGTCAGGAAGGCCACGAAGGTCACCGCGAGCAGCGCGGCGGCGGTGGTGACGATCCGTCCGGTGCGGCCCAGGCCGTGCCGGACCGCGTCCTCGTCGGATTCGCCGGCGTCGTGCAGTTCCTTGATCCGGCTGGTCACGAACACCTCGTAGTCCATGGACAGGGCGAACGCGATGCAGAACAACAACACCGTCATCGACGTGTCCATGGGCAGCGGTGTGAAGCCCAGCAGGCCGGAGAGATGCCCGTCCTGGAAGACCCACACGGTGATGCCGACCGCGGCCACGATGCTGATTCCGTTCAGGAGCAGCGCGCGCAGCGGTTGCAGGATGCTCCCGGTGAACAGGAACAGCAGGACGAACGTGCTGAGCACGATCAGCCCGAAGGCCAGCGGCAGCCGGTCGCCGATCGAGGTCTTGGTGTCGACCAGGCGCGCGTCCGTGCCGCCGACCAGGGCCTCGGTGCGCTCCGGCGCCGGGATCGAGCGGACGTCGCGGACCAGGTCCTGCGCGGCGTCCGACTTGGCGGGCAGTGTGGTGATCACGGACAGCAGGCGGGCGTTCGGCCGGATCCGGTCGGGGCCCGCGCTGTCCACCCGGGTGACGCCGGGCAGCGCGGCGAGACGCGCGGCGTAGCCGTCCACCGGGGCCTCGGCGCCGGTGCCGAGCAGCACCACGTCCAGCGTGCGGGTGTCGTCGAGGCTGTAGTCCGCACGCAGCGTGTCGCCGACCTGGCGGGCCTCGGTGCTGGTCGGTAGGACCCGCTCGTCGGGCGTGCCGAACTTGACCCCGAGCAGCGGCGACGCGGCGAACAGCAGCACCGCCACCACCGGCAGCGCGGTGAGCGCGGGCCGGCGGGTGACGAAGCCGGCGAGCCGCGACCACATCGGTGCCTCCGCGCCCTGGACCCCCTTGACGCCCTTGATCCGCATCGACTCGACGCGCGGCCCGAGCACGGTCAGCAGGGCCGGCGCGACGATCAGCGCGGCGAGCGCGGAAATGGCCACCACGCCGATGCCCGCGTAGGCGAAGGAGCGCAGGAAGTACTGCGGGAAGACCAGCAGCACGGCGAGCGCGGCGGCCACCGTCGCGGCGGAGAACAGGATCGTGCGACCCGCGGTGCGCAGCGTGCCGACCACCGCGTCGTGCAGGTCGTGGCCGGCGTGCAGCAGTTCGCGGTGTCGGGCCACGATCAGCAGCGCGTAGTCGATCGCCAGCCCCAGGCCCAGGGCGGTGGTGAGGTTGATCGAGAAGATGGAGACGTCGGTGAGGCTGCCGAGGACGTACAGCTCGGCGAAGGTACCCATAATCGCGATGAAGCCGATCACCAGCGGGACCAGGGCGGCGATCAGGCTGCCGAAGGCCAGCACGAGCAGCAGCAGGGTCAGCGGAACCGCGATCGACTCGGCGATCGCCAGGCTCTTGCCGACCTGGCCGTTGACCGCCGGGCCGATCGAGGCGTCGCCGCCTATGCGCACCTTGAGCGGACTGTCCGGGGGCAACTGGGCGCTCTTGGGCAGTTCGCTGACGTCTTCCTCGACCGAATGGGCGACGAGCAGCGCGCCGCGGCCCCCGTCGGCCTTGAGGCCGGGTGCGTTGGTGGTCCAGTACGAGGCCACCTGGTCGAAGCCCGGCGCGGCGGCGAGGGCCGCGGTGAGCCGGCGTCCGGCGTCCGCGACGGCGGGTGTGTCGACGCCGGAGCCGTCCTTGGCGCGTACCTCGACCACCAGGTTGGGTTGGCCGCCGAAGGTGTCCTCGATCTCGTCCTGGGCCCGGGTCGAGGCCGAGTTCGGCGCGTCGAAGCCGCCCGACTGGAGCTTGCCGAAGGCGCCGAAGCCCACCCCGGCCGCGACGAGCAAGAGCAGTCCGCCGACCACGAGCACCATGCGGGCCCGGCGGAATACGAGATCCCCTAGTCGTTCGAGCATGATCATCGACCTTCCATGTGGTCCCCGGGGGACGGAGATGCCAGGGTTGGGCAAAACGATGTTGACGCCGATAACAATGTTGGCATTGATAACTTGGCATTGAATGTGCGCAGTGTCAACATGGGGTTGGATCGAACGGAGAACCATGGCAAGCGAGCAAGCCGCCGGCACCTCGGGTCGTCGCGGATACCACCACGGCGACCTGCGCAACGCGCTGACCGAGGCCGCCGTGGAACGGGCCCGGGCGGGCGGCCCGCAGGCGATCGTGCTGCGTGAGGCGGCGCGGGCCACGGGAGTGTCCTCCACCGCCGCCTACCGGCACTTCGCCAACCACCACGAGCTGGTCGTGGCGGTCAAGGATCGCGGCCTGGCGCTGCTCGCGGCGGCGATGCGGGCCGAGTTGGCGAACGGCGAGCCGTGCCCGGACCCGGGCGACGAGGCGATGCGCCGGCTGCGCGCCGCGGGGCTCGGCTATGTGCGCTTCGCGTTCGCCGAGCCCGGCCTGTTCCGGACCATCTTCTACGGGGCCGGCGAGGGCGAGTCGATGGTCGGTCGTCGGCAGGCGGCCCAGGCCGCGGGCGAGGCCGAGGGGCAGCTGCCCGGCACGCCGGACCAGTCGGAGGAGTCCTACGCGCTGATGTCGCAGGCGCTGGACGAACTGGTCGAACTCGGTCGGCTGCCGGCCGAGCGGCGCGAGTACTCGGACGTGGTGATGTGGTCCGCGGTGCACGGCCTGAGCGTGCTGCTGCTCGACACCGAACTGGCCCATCTCCCGGACGGGATCAAGGCGGACATCGTCCGGCGCGGGCTGGATGTGGCCCTGAACGGCCTCTAGAGGCCCGCTGCGGCATCCCCCATTAGGGCCCGTCCGACGGGCGCCGACGGTCGGGCGCTCGCAGGATCGAAGGCATGAGCGCCGACTTCGCCGACAAGACCGCCATCGTCACCGGTGCCGCCTCGGGCATCGGAGCGGCCATCGCCCGCAGACTGGCCGCCGACGGCGCCGACGTGGTGGTCGCCGACCTCGACGACGTCGGCGCGACCCGCGTGGCCGCCGAGATCGAGGCGGCCGGCGGCAGCGCCCGGGGGATGCGCGTGGACGTGGCCGATCCGGAGTCCTGCGCGCTGCTGGTGCGCGCGGCGGTGGAGGCGTTCGGCGGGCTGCACCTCGCGGTCAACAACGCCGGCATCACCGGTCCGCACGCGCACACCGGCGAATACCCGCCGGACGGCTGGCGCAAGGTGATCGACATCAACCTCAGCGGCGTCTTCTACGGCATGCGCCGGCAGATCCCGGCGATGCTGGAGTCCGGCGGTGGCGCCATCGTCAACATGGCCTCGATCCTGGGCTCGGTCGGCTTCCCGAACGCGGTCGGCTACGTGGCCGCCAAGCACGGCGTACTCGGCCTGACCAAGACCGCCGCGATCGAGTACGCGCAGCGCGGCATCCGGATCAACGCGGTCGGCCCGGGCTTCGTGGAGACCCCGCTGCTCGAGGAGTCCGACGCCGAGGCGCACGCCGCGCTGGCCCGGCTGCACCCGATGGGCCGACTCGGCACGGTCGACGAGGTGGCCGACCCGGTCGCCTTCCTGCTCTCCGATCGGGCCGCGTTCATCACCGGCAGTTACCACCTGGTGGACGGCGGCTACACCGCGCCGTAGCCCGGCCCAGCGGATACCCCCACCCCGTAATCCATTCGGTTGGCGAGCAATAGTCTGACAAGTGACGTCGCCGGCCCGCCGTGCCACCCGAGCACCACCCGTGTCATCACTGGGGGCCGGTACGCCGGAAAGGGAGAAACCCATGAAGGCCGTCCAATACGTCGAGTTCGGCAAGCCGGTCGAGGTGCGGGAGATCCCCGCGCCCGAACCGGGCCCCGGTCAGGTACTGCTCGAGGTCACCGCCGCCGGCGTCTGCCACTCCGACATCTTCGTGATGAGTCAGCCCACCGGAAGCTTCGGTCCCGACGCCCCGCTCACCCTGGGCCACGAGGGCGCCGGCATCGTCGCCGCGCTCGGCGACGGGGTCACCGGCGTCGAACTCGGCGACGCGGTCGTCGTCTACGGACCGTGGGGCTGCGGCACCTGCCGCGCGTGCGCACAGGGCAAGGAGAACTACTGCGCTCGCGCCGCCGAACTGGGCATCCGGCCGCCGGGACTGGGCGCGCCGGGCGCGCTCGCCGACTACGTGCTGATCGACGACGCCCGCCACCTGGTGCCGATCGGCGACCTGGACCCGGTGCAAACCGTCCCGCTCACCGACGCCGGCCTGACGCCGTACCACGCGATCAAGCGCTCGCTGGACAAGCTCTACGCGGGCAGCACCACCGTGGTCCTGGGCGTCGGCGGCCTCGGCCACATCGGCGTGCAACTGCTGCGCGCGCTCTCCGCCACCCGGGTGATCGCGCTGGACGTGAGCGAGGACAAACTGGAGCTGGCCCGGGCGTCCGGCGCACACCTGGCGATCAAGTCCGACGACAAGGCCGCCGACATCGTCCGGGAGGCCACCGACGGCCTCGGCGCACAGCTCGTGCTCGACTTCGCCGGCGTGCAACCCACCGTCGACCTGGCCGCGAAGTGCGCGGCCACGGAGAGCGACCTGACCATCGTCGGCATCGGCGGCGGCACCCTCCCGGTCGGCTTCGGCCTGATCCCGTTCGAGTGCTCGGTCAGCACGCCCTACTGGGGCACGCGGGCCGAGCTGATCGAGCTGATCGACCTGGCCCGGCGGGGCGCGGTGAGCGCGCACGTGGAGAGGTTCCCGCTCGACCAGGCGCCGGACGTGTACGACCGGCTGCACCACGGCCGGATCAACGGCCGCGCGGTGCTCGTCCCGGGCGCCTGACCCGCCCGCCACCGCGCCGGGATGCCTCGGCCGGAATACCTGGCCGGGGTATTCGGTTCTGCCGGGTGTCCGACGCCGTCACGAGCATCGCGAAGGGAGCCACCGTGACGCTGACCCTGGAGAACTACCGAGTAGCCGAGGCACTGGTCGAGTGGCGCGACCCGCTGGGCGCGCTGCGCCTCCTGGAGCCGGTGCTCGAGGAGGAGCGCGACAACGTGGCCGTGCAGCAACTGGCCGGTCGGGCGTACTTCCTCTCGCTGCAACTGCGCCGGGCCGAGGAGACGCTGCGCCGGGTGATCGAGCTGGACCCGTGTGACGCGTGGGCCACGCACGCGCTCGGCCGGACCCTGGAGCGGGCCGGTCGCGGCGCCGAGGCCGCGCCGTTCCTGCGACTCGCCGCGGCGATGAACCCGGAGCCGGAGTACACCGCGGCGGCCGCGAGGTACGCCGACTGACGCCCGACTCAGCCCGACGAGGCGGTGGACCGACGGTCCGCCGCCTCGTTCGTGCCCGGACCGGCGAACGGCCAGGCGGCCCAGGTGAGCGCGAGGAGCAACTGGGCGGCCACGTAGGTGGGCATCACCACCGCGTCCTGACCCGGCACCAGGTCCACGTCGGCGATGCCCAGGGCGATCACCGCGTCCGAGAGCAGGAACAACGCGCCGCCGATCCCGGTCCGCCGGCTCACTCCCGCGGCCCCGACCGCCATCGCGGTGAGCAGCAGGCTGTATCCGAGCACCGGCACCAGCAGGTCGTCCAGACCGCGCCACACCAGCGCCATCATCGCGGCCCACGCGAGCAGGTATCCGACGGCCGTCCGGGCCCGGAACGTGCCGCCCAGGCGCCGGAAGGCGATCAGGTAGCACACGTGCCCGACCGCGAACCCGGCCATGCCGACCATGAAGGTCGCGTCGTGGTCCACGAGCAGCCCGACGTCGCCGACGAACCCGCCCACGAGCGCGCCGATCGCCGGCCCCCGAACGCGCTCGGCGCCGGGCCGGGCGGCCACGCACACGAAGGCGATCAGCACCGGCATCAGCAGCGTCTTGGTGACCCAGCGGGGCCCGTCGACATCGGTCGCGGCGAACACCGTGTCGGCGACGCCGAGCGTCAGGTACGCCGCGACCAGGGCGCGTGCCCTCACGCGGTCGCCCGGGCGACGCTCGCGGGCTCGGCCGCCTCGACCGCGGGCTGCCAGCCGGGACCACGAAACACCCGGCCGAACCGCGTCCGCCAGCCGCGCGCCGCCCGGACGTCACGTGCGATGGCCGCGTACTCGTGGAAGGCCACCCGCAGCGGGTTGTACGTCTCGATGTTCTTGGTGAGCCCGTAGTCCACCGGCTCGCCCTCGGGCTCGAAGCTGCGGAACAGGCGGTCCCACAGGATCAGGATGCCGCCGTAATTGCGGTCCAGGTACTGCCGGTTCGAGCCGTGGTGCACACGGTGGTGCGAGGGCGTGTTGAGGACGAACTCGATCGGCTTCCACAGCTTGTCGATCCGCTCGGTGTGGATCCAGAACTGGTAGAGCAGGTTGATCGAGAAGGAGGTGACCACCATCGTCAACGAGAAACCGAGCAGCAACATCGGCCCGATGAACACGATGTGGTGCGCCCCGGTCCAGGTCTGCCGCAGCGCGGTGGAGAGGTTGTAGTGCCGGCTGGAGTGGTGCACGACATGACTGGCCCACAGCAGCCGGATCTCGTGTCCGGCGCGATGCTCCCAGTAGTAGAAGAAGTCGACGCCGACGATCACCAGCACCCACGCCCACCACGTGTTCCCCACCCGCAGCGGGGTCAGCTCGTGCAGCCCGTCCCAGGCCAGGACGGTCAACAACCCCCACCCGAGCCCGGCCGCGATGCTGCCGAGACCCATGGTCAGGCTCGTCGCGGTGTCCTTCACCGCGTACCCGCGCTCGTCGTCGTCGGGGGCGAAGCGGTACGACACCCATTCCACGACCATGAGCAGGGTGAAGGCCGGAATGGCGAACACCGTGAGGTCCATGCCTCGGACCCTACTGGCGAGTAACGCCCGGTGGAAGAGGTGATTTCCCGCGAATTTCCCGAACCGTGCCCCGAGCGGGGCGAAGCCCCCGGACGCCGCCGGAGAAAGGCACCGGGAGACGATCGGGGGCTTCGCGGAGCCGGCCGGACGGCCCTACATGTTCGTGTTCTTGTTCTTGTCCATGTTCTTGTCCAGCCGTTCGCCCTTGCCGTCGAGGACCTGCACCTTGTCCCCGTCGTGCAACTCGATCCGCTCGCGACGGACCTCCTCGGTCACCCGCTGCTCGCCCTGCACCCTCTTGGAGACGAGCCGGATGCGCTCGACCGGGACGACCTCCTTGCGGACGACCACACGTTCGGCGTGCAGCACGATCTCGTGCGCGTTCTCACGCATGTCCGGCCCGTCCAGCGCGGCACGGCGATTGGAGTTGTCGATCGGTTCGCGAACGATCTCCCACTCCTCGTGCGTCACCGGGACGACCTTGTCCACGCGCTCGGTCTCGATCACCTTGCGCAGCGCCGCGCGCCCGGCCTCGATCGTCTCGACGTGCACGTCCAGCCGCTCCTCGGAGCGGGTCATCGCGTCGTCGGAACCGGCCTTGGCGGACATCGCCGCGCCCCGGGCCGTGCCCGAGTCGGCCGAGGTCGAACGGGTCGTGGTCGAGGAGGACATGCCCGCCTTGGCGGTGTCCGCCTCCATCGCCGGCCGACCGGTCGCGGTGCCGGAGGCCGCGGCCGTGGTCGCGGCGGGCGTACCGATCCGCGTCGGCGGGTCGTTGGTGCGCACCGACGGGTCGTGCTTGCCGGTCAACTCCTCGAAGCCGTTGTCCGAGCCCGCGAGCTGCGACTTGGACATGTCCGGATGCCGGCGCGTCTCGGCCGCGCCGGCGGCACCGGCTGCTCCGCCGGCCGTACCGGCGGTCCCGGTGCCCTCGGTGGTCCCGGTGCGCGTCATGCCGGTCGACGGCGTGACGCTGTAGTGCCGATAGAGGCGAGCCTCCTCCTCCGGCGACAGGTGCTCGTCGGTGCCCAGGCTCGGCGCCTCCTTGACGAGTTCCTTGTCGAAGGGCACACGCAGGTCGTCGCCTTGCATGTCGGCCGGGCCCAGCGGCACGAAGCTCTCGCGGCCGCCGAACATGCCGGTCTTGACGGTGACCCACTCCGGCTCGCCGGTGCGGTCGTCCAGATACACCTGGCCGATGGTCCCGATCTTGCTGCCTTCGGAATCGACGACCTTGCGGCCGATCAGTTCCTGCGGGGTGACGTTCGTCTTCACGAGCCAACGCTCCTGTTCCCGGCGCCGCGACAGGGATGTCGCGACACGGCGGTCGTCGTGTGGGAGCTCCGCTCACCAGCAGACGGCTAATCGGCCGATGCGACAACCGGAGCCGGTCGGGGCGGCGCCCGCCGGGCACCCGTGAAGGGCTGCCAGCAGCGGGAATTCGAGCGGTGATGGATTGTCGGCGAGGACCGTGGATTCACCCGAGTGGGTGAGTGACCGCCCGGGGTCGGCCGGTTACCGGCCGGGCGGACGGGACCGTGGGGTCCCGAGCCCGGGGGCGATCCACCGGGGCGTCGTCCGACAGGATTCGAGCCGTGTGGGAGATCACCGATCACGACGAATTGCTGCGCCGCTGCGATGGTGACGCGATGTGTGTCCGGACCGCGCAGGGGCCGACCGGCGGGCGCCGGCCTGGGCCGACGCGGACGGAGCGGCCGTGGTGGTCGCCGGGGCCGAGCTGTGCCGACACGACCGGCCGGCGGTGCACGGGCCGCCAGAGGCGCTCGTGTGTACGACGGGCTCGGGATGACCTATCGGCCGGTCAAGGCCGCCGGGCGGTCGGGGCGGGCGGGCTGACGCGACGGGTGGGGCGAGTAGGGCCGGTGGGGCGGGTGGGGTGCTCGGCGGGGCATCCGGCGGCGGATGTGTGGTGCGCGTATATCCCGGTCGAGGCCGTCGCGATTTGTAGGCTTTCGGTATGACCATGACGATCCGCCCGGCGACCGCTCGGGATCTGTCCGGGCTGCTGGCGCTGTATGCCGAGTTCCATCCCGACGACGTGCCTCTGCCGATCGAGGACGCCCATCTGATCTGGGCGGACATCGCCACCCAGCGCGGTCGCACGGTGTTGGTCGCCGATCTGGACGGCATGGTGGCGGGCACCGCCGACTGCGCGGTGTTGCCCAACCTCACGCGGAGTGGCCACCCGATCATGTTCGTGGAGAACGTCGTGGTGGCGTCGACCCACCGGCGACGCGGAATCGGCCGCCGACTGCTGGTCGCCGCCGGCACGGTCGCCGCCGACGCTGGTTGCTACAAGGTGCAACTCCTGTCGGCGGACAGCGCCGAGGTGCTCGCGTTCTATCGGGCCTGCGGCTTCGAGGGCGAGTCGGCGCAGGGCTTTCGCCGCTACCTGCGCGGATCCGCCTCCGGGAACGCGCGCTAGATTCGGCCGGTTCATCGGCCGGTGCGCCACGGCCCGCCGGGGGAGCCTTCCGGGGGATCGACCGGTCCGTTGCGCAGCCAGCCGGTGCCTCGGCAGTGCGGGCAGCGGGTGCCGGCCCAGATCGTCGACACCTCGCGGTGTCGGCTGCGGTAGACCCGGCCGGAGGTGTCCAGGCCGGTGCCCTGGCAACCCATGCACTGGATCGCGTCGCCCGCCGTGGGCTCGTCGCGCCCGGAGTCCTCCGTCACCGCGTCCCCCTTCGATCCTCGGTGTGCGCCCGCGACCGAGCCGCATCGCGTTCCGTAGCCGGCGCGTGTACGTCCAGTATTCGCGGGTGGCTCGCCGCGCGCCGGGATTCGGGGCAAAAGGTTCCCGGGCGGGTTCCGGCGGCGGAGGTGGCGATCCGTCCGGCCGGGGGGCCGCCGGGCTCCCGGGCGTCGGTCGACGCCGGCCGGTTCGGGGCGAGGTACGGAAATGCGTTTTCCTGCGGGCTTCGTTACGTTGGAAAAGAATGGATATGGATGTCGAAATGTCGCCGTGCCCACTCGGATGATCGACTCGGTTTTCGATCGCATTGTCGAACGTGGTTCGGGGGCAATTCGGACCGCTAATTTTCCCGATGATATTATCGGGCGGATCGGTGTGCGGGACGACAGGAGTTCGGGGGCAGGACGATGGCCGTAGGAAGCACCTTGGCCGAAAAGAATGAGGCCGAGGGCGCGGCGAATATCGATCCGGAAATGTCGCGAAATAGGCCGTGGCAGCGGCTCGACGCGCGGACCGGATGGGCGATCGCCGTCGTGCTGGTGCCGGCCCTGTTGCTCGGGCTGGCCGGCTTCCGGCGGCGCTGGATCGGCGACGACGGACTGATCTTCGTTCGCGTCTCGCAGCAGATCCTGGACGGGAACGGGCCCAACTTCAACGTGGGCGAGCGCGCCGAGGCGGCGACCTCGACGCTCTGGCCGTGGCTGCTCGCGCTGGTCGGCGGGGTGACCGGGATCGACCTGGTCACCATCGCGGTGTACGGCTCGCTGCTGTGCGCGGTCGGCGGTCTGGCGCTCGCGACCGCGGGAACCCGACGGCTCTACCTCGACCTCCCGGGCGGCGGATGGCCCCTGCCCGCAGGTGCGTTGGCGATCGCCGCGCTGCCGCCGTTCTGGGACTTCGCCACATCCGGCCTGGAGATGGGGCTGATCTTCGTCTGGCTGGGCACGAGTTGGTGTCTGCTGGCCCGACTGGACCGCAACTCCTCGTTCGCGCGCCAGGCGTGCACCTCGTTCGCGCTCGGCATGGGTGTGCTGGTCCGGCCCGACCTCGCGCTGGGCACGATCGTGTTCGCGGTGGCCGCGTGGCTGCTGCTGCGGCCGACCGGCAGGCGGTTGGCCGTGCTCGCGGTGTTCGGCGGTCTGCTGCCGGTGCTCTACCAGATCTTCCGGATGGGCTACTACGGCGTCCTGCTGCCCAACACGGCGATAGCCAAGGAGGGCACCAAGACCGACGTCGGTCGCGGATGGACCTACTTCGAGGACTACGCGAGCCCGTACAACATCTGGGCACCGCTGCTGCTGACCGCGGTCGCGGTCGGGCTGCTGGCCACGATCGGCCGTTCGGTCGGCGACTTCGAGCGCTATCGCATCCGGGTGCTGACCGCGACCGCCCTGGTCGTCGGCACGGTGCTGCTCGGCTACGTGATCGTGGTCGGCGGCGACTTCATGCACGCCCGTCTGTTGCTGCCGGGCACGTTCGCGTTCCTGCTGCCGGTCCTGGTGCTGCCGTTGCAGCGGCTGTACGCGGGTACCGCGGCGGGGCTGGCCGCGTGGTCGCTGGTCTGCGCGGCCTCGATGCGGGTGCCGTACCAGGGCTTCGGGCCGAAGAACATCGAGGACACCCGCTCGTGGTACGTGACCTGGACCGGCGAGGAGAACCCGGTCACCTCGAAGGTCTATCGGGACGCGTTCGTGAAGCGGCTCGAAGGGGTCGGCACGGAGTGGAACAAGGACATCGCGACGCCCGGGGCGCAGTTCGTCTATCTGACCTACTACCACGAGCCCGACAAGTTCTGGATGTTGAACTTCGACTTCCGCTCCGCACCGCTCAAGTACCACGTCCCGATCACCGACTCGGTGGTCTACGGCGCCCTCGGGCAGCCCGCGGTGCTGGTGCCGACGTCGGGTCTGGCGATCGACATCTTCGGTCTGGCGAATCCGCTCGGCGCGCACCTGGACCTCGACTATCGGACCCGGTCCGGGCACGACAAGCTGACCTACATCGAATGGATTCTCGCCGACTTCACCCAGCCGGGTACGCAGCTGGACCTGCGCAATGTCGATCCGGCCAAGGTCGAGGCGGCCCGCCGGGCATTGAACTGCGGCGGTATTCGCGAACTCCAGCAGGCGACCCGCGAACCCATGTCGGTATCGCGGTTCTGGAAGAACCTCACCGGGTCGGTGAAACGGAACTCGATGCGGATTCCGACGAATCCGATCGACGCGGAGAAGAAGTACTGCCGCTGAGCGGCCCGGCGGGCAACCGGTACACGCCCGCCGCCAACGGCTCGACCAAGCCGTCCGCGACCAGCCCGTCCAGTGCCCGCGCGCGTTGGACGGGCTCGTCCCACGCCGCGTCCAACGCGGACTGCGACACCGGTCCGGGGCTATCCCGCAGCACCGCGAGCAACCGCCCGCGGACCTGCCGGTCGGTGCCCGCGTAGGTCTGGCCCCGGCGCGGCGGGCCCTCGTACGCGGGCTTGCCCGCCAGGCGCCACGCGCACAGCGCGGCGACCGGACAGCCCACACACTTGGGCGACTTCGCCGTGCACACCAGCGCACCGAGTTCCATGACCGCCACCGCCCAGGTCGCGGCGGTCTCCGCGGCGGCGGGCAGCAGCGTGGTCGCGGTACGGCGCTCGGCCGGCGTCGTGGCCTGCGGGGGGTACTCGACGCCGTCGATCGCCCGGCCGATCACCCGGCGCACGTTGGTGTCCAGCACGATGTGGCGCTGCCCGAACGCGAACGAGGCGACGGCCGCGGCGGTGTACTCGCCCACCCCGGGCAGCGCGAGCAGGTCCGCGTGGGTGGAGGGGACCTCGCCGTCGTGGCGTTCGACCATCGCGACCGCCGCGCCGTGCAGCCGCAGCGCGCGGCGCGGGTAGCCGAGCCGGCCCCACATCCGCACCGCCTCGCCCGGCTCGTCGGCGGCCAGCGCGGCCGGTGTGGGCCAGCGCCGCAGCCAGGCCTGGTAGACCGGCAACACCCGGACCACGGGGGTCTGTTGCAGCATGAACTCGCTGACCACGACCGCCCACGCGGAAGCGTCGGGGGTTCGCCAGGGCAAATCGCGTCGATGGGCCGAATACCAGTCGAGGATCGGCTCGTGCAGTGCGTGTGACATCTCTCCCCGATCCTCGCACGTTATGGGCGGTCACTCGGGCGAGTGACGGTGGCTTCTGCCCGCAAATGCCGGAATAGGCCTGCGACCAGGGCTTCTTCGGGCACGACACGGCGAGAAATTCCAACGCGTCGGACGGTGTGGCTACACCGGACGGCGTAACGATCTCCCCTAGAGTTTGCGCGTGGACTCGATGCGCCGTCCCGTGGGTCACCTGCCGTCAACCGTGTATTGGCGTCGGCGGGTCGTCGTGCTGCTCGCCCTCGCGCTGTTGATCGCGCTGGTGGCCTGGGCATGCACTGCCGGTGGGGACTCCGACGACAAGAAGAACGCCGCGGACAAGAAGCCGGCCCCGAGCGGCTCGGCCTCGCCCGATCCGAGCGCCATCACGCCGGGGCCCAACCCGACCAATGGCGCCAATCCGCCGATCCCGGGCGGTGGCACCGGTACGCCCGGCGCGGGGACCTCCGGCGCGTCGGCGGGCACGTCCGGCCAGCCCGGCGGGCAACCCGTCCCGAGCGGCGGGCAGTCCGCGGGTACCGCGGGCAACTCCGGCGCGGCGAGTTCCGGCGGGAAGGCCGCGCCGAACGGCGGCACGTGGTGCACGCCGAACATGATCCGGGTGCAGATCCAGCCGGTGGACGCGGGCAAGACGGCCTACAACGCCTCGCAGAACGTGGCGCTCAAGCTGATCGTCACGAATCAGACCGGGCCCACCTGCTACGTCGACCTCGCGCCGAGCCGCGCCTACATCGAGGTGCTCTCCGGCCCCGAGCGGCTGTGGAGTTCGGCCGACTGCGTCGCCGGCGCGGCCACCGACGTGCGGCAGTTGCAGCAGGGCGACGCGCAGGCCGTCTCGATCACTCGCGACTGGTCCTGGACCCGCTCCAACGCCGCGCAGTGCGCGACCAACGGCGGGCAGAGCAAGGCCGCGCCCGCAGACAAGGCCGCCTACCGCGCGAAGGGCACGCTGGCGGGCCTGGAGCCGTCCGGCGAGTTCGTGTTCACCGCGGCGGTGGGCAAGTAGCGGCGATCCGCATCCGAACGACGAAGGAGGGCCCCGGCGCTTGCGCCGGGGCCCTCCTTCGTCGTGTGTGCGACGTCGTGACGTGCGGAGGGGGCTACACGTAGCGCTCCAGGATCGAGGACTCGGCGAGTCGGGACAGCCCCTCGCGCACGCTGCGCGCGCGGGCCTCGCCGACGCCGTCCACGGCCTGGAGGTCGTCGACACTGGCCGCGAGCAGCTTCTGCAGACCGCCGAAGTGCTCCACGAGCCGCTCGATCACCACGGGTGGTAGCCGGGGGACCTTCGCCAGCAGTCGGTAGCCGCGCGGGCTGACCGCCGAGTCGAGCACCTCGTGCCCCGAGGTGAAGCCCAGCGCGCGGGCCACGGTCTGCAGGTCGAGCAGGTCCGCGTGGGCGAGACCGTCCAACTCGGCGAGCACGTCGGCCTCGGTCCGGCCGCGCTTGATCGCGCGCTCGGGCACGTAGTCGCGGGCGACCAGCTTGCGGTCGTCCTCGACGCCCGCGATCAGCTCCTCCAGTTGCAGCGAGAGCAGACGCCCGTCGACGCCCAATTCGGTGACGTAGCCGTCGATCTCGCGGGCGATCAGGCGCACCATCTCCAGTCGCTGGGACACCGCGCACACGTCCCGCACGGTGACCAGGTCCTCGATCTCCAGCGCGGACAGCGTGCCCGACACCTCGTCGAGCCGCAGCTTGTAGCGCTCCAGCGTGGCGAGCGCCTGGTTGGCCCGGGACAGGATCGCCGCCGAGTCCTCCAACACGTGTCGCTTGCCGTTGACGTAGAGCGCGATCAGGCGCATGGACTGGCTCACCGAGACCACCGGGTAGCCGGTCTGCTTGTTGACCCGCTCGGCGGTGCGGTGCCGGGTGCCGGTCTCCTCCGTCGGGATCGACGGGTCCGGGACGAGTTGCACGCCCGCCCGGACGATCTTCGTGCACTCGCGGTCGACCACGACCCCGCCGTCGAGCTTGCACAGCTCGCGCAGCCGGGTCGCGGAGAACTCGACGTCCAGCACGAAACCGCCCGTGGAGAGCGCCTCCACCGCCTTGTCGAAACCGAGCACGATCAGGCCGCCGGTGTTGCCCCGGAGAATGCGCTCCAGGCCGTCGCGCAGGGCGGTGCCCGGGGCCACGGATTGCAGCGCGGCCCTCACGAGGGCCGCGTCGGCACTCGTGCCCTTGTCGGTCCGGTCATTCGTAGCCACAGAACTCCCCGTGGTCGTTGCCATCCTCGGCCGGCCATCGGCCGTCACCCGGGCATTTGCTCCGGTATGCACGGCCGGGAGCGCCTCAGGACCTGCGGTCGACACAGGTCGGCCGCTACGTCGGAAGATCGGTGGAAAAGTCTAGTGCCTCCCGACCGCCGACCGGTCGCCTTATCCGGCCCGAAGCCGTGTTTCGGCACAGGTCGCGCATGCCGTTCCGCTTGTCGAGTATCTCCGAGGCGACGCCCGGTCACTCCTCGGGGCACCCGGAAAGTTGTCGGCCGGCATCGGAGCGTCCCGCCGGTGTCCCCTCCGGGTCCGCTTCCCGGGGTGCCGGCGGGTCGGCCCGTCACTCGCGATCGGGCTTTCGCTCGCGGTGCGACACCAGGTTGAACGCGCGCAGCGCCTCGCGGATGTCGGCCACCTCGATCACCTTCATGCCCTTGGGGACCTTGCCGGGGTCGGGCGGCACCAGCGCGTGGGTGAAGCCGAGCCGGAACGCCTCGGCGAGCCGGCGCTGCACGCCGGTGGCCCGGCGGATCTCGCCCGCGAGGCCGACCTCGCCGATCGCGACCAGCTTGGACGGCAGCGGGTGGTCGGCGGCGGCGCCCGCGAGCGCGAGGGCCGCGGCCAGGTCGGCGGCCGGTTCGGTGAGCTTCACGCCGCCGACGGTGGCGGTGTAGATCTCGGTCTTCTCCAGGCGGACCCCGCCGCGCCGCTCGAGCACCGCGAGCACCATGCCCATCCGGGCCGAGTCCAGCCCCGAGGTGGCCCGACGCGGGGTGGGGATCTGCGACGGCGCCACCAGTGCCTGTACCTCGACCACCAAGGGGCGCTTGCCCTCCAGGGTGACCGTGACGCAGGTGCCGGAGACCGGCTCCTGGCGCTGGGTCAGGAACAGGCCGCTGGGGTCGGTCAGGCCGGTGATGCCCTCGTCGTGCAGCTCGAAGCAGCCGACCTCGTCCGCCGTGCCGTAGCGGTTCTTGATCGCGCGGACCAGGCGCAGCCGGGCGTGTCGGTCGCCCTCGAAGTGCAGCACGACGTCGACCAGGTGCTCCAGCAGGCGCGGGCCGGCGATCGAGCCGTCCTTGGTGACGTGGCCGACCAGGACGGTGGCGATGTTGCGTTCCTTGGCGATCCGGATCAGCGCGCCGGTCACCTCGCGGATCTGCGACACGCCGCCGGGCGCGCCGTCGATCGCGGGCGAGGCGATGGTCTGTACCGAGTCGACCACCAGCAGCGCGGGCTTGACCGCGTCGACGTGGCTGATCAGCGCGGCGAGGTCGGTCTCGGCGGCGAGGTAGAGCTCCTCGTTCAGCGCGCCGATCCGGCCCGCGCGCAGTCGGACCTGGGCGGCCGACTCCTCGCCGGTGATGTAGAGCGTGCGCGCGGCGGGCGAGGCGGACTTGCTCGCCACATCCAGCAGCAGGGTGGACTTGCCGACCCCGGGCTCGCCCGCGAGCAGCACGACCGCGCCCGGGACCAGGCCGCCGCCGAGCACGCGGTCCAGCTCGTCGACGCCGGTCGAACGGAACTTGGCGGTCTGCACGTCGATCCGGCCGATCGGCAGCGCTGCCGTGGTGACCGGGCCGGCGACGATCGAACGGGCCTTGGGCGCGCCGAACTCCTCGACCGTGCCCCACGCGTGGCACTCGTTGCAGCGGCCCAGCCATTTCGGCCCGGTCCAGCCGCATTCGGTGCAGCGGTACGACGGGCGATCCTTCGTAGTGGTCCTGGCCATGCCAGGAACGTTAACGGCCCGCGCCGACATCGATGACCGGCGTCCGATCGATCACGGTCGGAATGTCTTGATCCTGTCACCGAGCCCGCAAAGAGATGGTGACCATGGGCCGTTCTCCCTACCGTGTGGCGGCATGGCGCGTGGGGACGTTGCGGGGCAGGGGTCGGGGACGACGGACGTGACGGGGGCGGTGCCCGACGCGGTCGCGTTGTACGACGCCCATGGCGACGCCCTGTTCGGCTTCTGCGTGGGGCTCGTGCACGACCCCGAGGTCGCCGTGCGGGTGGTGCGGGACACGCTGGCCGTCGGGCCCGAGCGGATCCGGCTGCTGCGCGAGGCCGGGCGGACCCGGGCGCTGCTGTACGCGCTCGCGCGCGCCGAGTGTGCCCGGGCGGCCGGTGGCCGGCGCGGGCCCGGGGTGGTCGAGCAGGTGTTGGCCGCGGGTGGTGCGGCGTGGACGGTGCCCGACCGGCATCGGCTGCCGCCGCTGGTTCCGTACGCGCTGTGGGCGGTGGACGAGGTCGAGCGGATCGCGCTGGACCTGTGTGTGCGGCACGGCCTGGACGGTGCGGAACTGGCCGACGTGCTGGCGCTGTCCGAGCGGCGGGTGGAGCGCGCGCTGGCACGCGGATGGGCGCAGTTCGAGCAGGCGCTGGCGGTGTACGCGGTGGCCACGCACGCGCGCCGGGACTGCCCCGAGCTCGCGTTGTTGTTGCCGGACGAGGGCGCGGCGGTGGAGGCGACGTTGCGCCCGCCGCTGTACCTGCACGTGGACTCGTGCCCGGACTGCGTGGCGCTGCGACCGGGCGAGGTGGACGCGCGGGAGCTGTTGGCGGCGGGCGGATCGCCCGCCGCGCCGTACTCGATCCGGACCGAGTTGCTCGTGAACGGGACGGCGGCCTTCGGTGGGTGGGGCGGTGTCGGCGCGTCGGCCGACCGCGGCGCCTTCCCGAGGGGGACCGGCCGGCCCCGTTCGCGGGTGCCGATGGTGGTGGCGTGCGCGGTCGTCGCGGCGCTGGTGTCGACGCTGGGCGTGCTGGTGCGGCCGGGGGCCGGGGGTGAGGGCACGCCGGTGGCGCTGGGGTCGGCCCAGGTGCCGGATCAGCCCGCGGCTGTGCACCCGCCGGCGGCGCCCTCGGTCGCGCCGAGCAGCGCGTCCGTGCCCGGGCCGACCGCGTCGCGTGGCCCGACCGCGCTGCCGAGCACGCGCGCCGGCAGCGCGAAGCCGACCACCCGGAGCAGCAGGAGCGCCAAGCCCCCGGCGGGCGGCCCGGCTTCGGCGGCCGGCCTTCCGGTGAACCGGCCCCGGTCGCTGGGCTCCACCGAGGGCAATCCGGCGCCCCGGGGCACGCTCGTGTGGTCGAGCCGTGTGCTGGAGCTGGGGTCCGACGGCGCCGCGCGGGTCGTGCGGCTCACCGCCGAGAACGGACCGGTCACGTGGTCCCTGGGCATATCGGAAAATGATTGGCTCACGGCGAGTCCGAATTCCGGAACGCTGGCCAACGGCCAGTCGATATCGATCACGATCTCGGCGAATCCGGACATGGCACCGGCCGCCACGTGGGAAGTGAGCGTTTCGGCGAATCCGACGGGGGTTTCGCTCGCGGTCCGTGGTCCGGGGCGTCGCGTGGACGTTCGATGAAAAAATCCGGCCAAAGGTGACGGACATTCACTCGAAAGTATGATTGTCGACCTCGAAAGGCGTATGAAAGTGCAAATCACCTGAGTCGGCGGCTCTCGGACACCTACGTTCACGAGCGTGAAGGATTCGGTAACCGGCCCGGCGGCTGCCCCGGGAGGGGCTCCTTGCTCCACTCCCCCCGCCGCGGTGCTTTCGTGGGGACGCGCCGCCTACGACGCCTACGCCGAAGGGCTCTACACCTACTGCCTCTCGGTGCTGCGCGATCATCGGGCGGCTGCGGAGTCACTGCGCAGCACCTTCGTGCTGGCCGACCGTCACATCGGCCGGCTCCCCGACCTGGACCTGCTCAAACCGTGGCTGTACGCGCTCGCCCGCTACGAGTGCCTGGTCCGTCTGGACGCGCACGTGCGGGTGGGCAGCGGCCCCGCGCGGCCCGAGGACGTGCGGGTGGTGTGGGCGCACGAGCGCTGCCTGCCGCCGGCCTCGGACGCCGACGATCCCGTCGACCTGTTCCCGGGCACCGAGGCCGGTCGCGCCTCCGCGCGGCCCGGCGACCTGGACGAACTCGCCTGGCCCGAGGCCGTGGGCCTGACCCCGGAGCGGCGCGAGGCGCTGGAGTTGTCGGTGCGGCACGGGCTCGACCCACGCGGGCTGGCCGCCGTGCTCGGCTGCGACGAGCAACACGCCCGCAGCCTGCTCCTGGGCGCCGGCCGCGAGGTGGACCGCACCCGGGCGGCGGTCGCGGGCGCCGCGGCCTCGCACGGGTGCGCGGAGGGCCGGGAACTGGCCGGCGCGCGGCTCACCTCCGCGTTGCGCGAGCGGCTGATCGCGCACGTCGAGACATGTCGGCGGTGCGGACCGCGGGTGCGCCGCGCCGCGACCTGCCTGGCGCCGACCACCGGCGCGGCGGCGGCCCCGGTCGGGCTCGCGCTGATCGCCCCGCCGGCGGCGCTGCGGATCGAGGTGTTGGGCGAGGTGGGCAAAGGGCGCTCGGCCCAGCGCCCGCCGGAGCTCGCCCGTCGGGTCGCCGAGTTCGACCGGGCAGGCTTCCCGGTCTTTCGCGCCCGCGTGGTCGAGCGCGGCAATCGCCGCCGGGCCACGGTGATCGCGGCGGTCGTGGTGGCCGCGGTCGTCGCCGCGCCGGCGCTGGCCCTGTGGCAGGCGTCCGGCGGGTCGGCCGGGGAGTCGAGCGCCAAGGCCGTCACGATCGCGTCGGCGCGGGCGGACGGCCCGAACGGCCCCGTCGCGCTCACACCACCGATCGGGCCCGCGCGCTCGCCGGCGGCGGCGACGATGAGTCCCGCGGTGGCCGACACACCCCACGGGAACGGCTTCGCGCCGATCTCCCCGGCCGGGTCGCCCGCCGCGGGACCGGCCGAGGTCGCGCCCGGGGCGGTCCCGTCACCGCCCGCGCCGGCCGGCGTGCCGAGTGCCACGCCGCCCCTGGTCACGGTCACCTCCACCGGTGATCGCACGGTCGTCACGCTGCGCAACGCCGGCCCGGTGCCGGTCGCCTGGCAGGTCGGGACGGCGGCGCCCTGGTTGCGGCTGAGCCACACACACGGCACGCTCGCCCCCGGACAGCGGGACACCGTCACCGTCTCGGTCGACGCCGAGCGGGCCCCTCGGGGGTCGTGGGTGGCCAAGGTGGAGGTGGATCCGGGCGACGTGGTGGTCACCATCGAGGGCCGCACGGGCGAGACGACCTCCCCGAGCGTCCCGCCGAGCACGACGCCCGCGAGCACCACGAGCGCCGGCCCCGAGCCGACCGGCTGAACGGTCCCGAGACCGGATCCGGCACCGGCCCCGAGACCGGATCCGGCACCGCTCAGACGACCGGATCCGCCGGGTGCGGCGCGATCGGCCGCCCGCCCGCCAGCCGGGTCTCGCAGGCCGCGACCAGCACCGCGTACGCCGCCTCGCCCATCAGCTCGCGCAGTTCCGGACCGTACGACAGATAGACCGGCTCGCCCGCGCCGTGCGCCTCGGTGCTCCCGGTGCACCACCAGTGCAGGTCGTGCCCGCCCGGTCCCCACCCCCGCCGGTCGTACTCGCCGATGGTCACCATCAGCACGCGGGTCTCGTCCGGCCGGTCGATCCAGTCGTAGGTGCGCCGGACCGGCAGTTGCCAGCACACGTCCGGCTTGGTCTCCAGCGGGTGCACACCCTCGCGCAGCGCGAGCGCGTGCAGCGAACAGCCGGTGCCGCCGGCGAACCCGGGACGGTTCAGGAACACACACGCCCCGTCCACCAGGCGGGTGCGCTTGTCGCCGTCCTCGAACTCGCTGACGCCCTGCTCCAGGGCCAGGTCGTGGAACTGCCAGGTCTGCGGGGTCAGCCGTTCCGCCCAGGCCAGCACGCGCTTCTCGTCGTCCTCGTCCGACCAGTGCGCGCCCAGCGAGCAGCACCCGTCCGGCGCGCGGCCGGCCACGACGCCGTGACAACCGGCGCCGAAGATGCACTGCCAACGCGACGTCAGCCAGGTCAGGTCGCAACGAAAGAGTTGATCGGCGTCCTCGGGGTCGGGGAATTCGAACCAAGCGCGCGGAAAATCCAGGTCTACCTCAGGCACGGGACAAGCCTAGGGCTCGGCGCGGGGTGTTCCGTCGGGCAAAGGTGTGGCAACCGAGGGAACGCCCCCGCTCGCGCGCCGGGGGCGACGGATTACCTTCGTGACCATGCGACTCGGTGTTCTCGACGTGGGCTCCAATACGGTCCACCTGCTCGTGGTCGACGCCCATCAGGGTGCTCGGCCTCTTCCCGCGTACTCGCACAAGCGCGAACTGCGCCTGGCGGAGCTCCTGGAGCCGGACGGGAGCATCGCCCCGCACGGGGTGGATCTGCTGGTGCGGACGATGGCGGCGGCCCTGGAGGTCGCCGAGGACAAGGGCGTCGAAGACCTGCTGCCGTTCGCCACGTCCGCGGTGCGCGAGGCGGCCAACTCCGAGGCGGTGCTCGATCGGGTGCGCCGCGAGACCGGCGTGGACCTCCAGGTGCTCACCGGCGCCGACGAGGCGCGACTGACCTTCCTGGCGGTCCGCCGCTGGTTCGGCTGGTCCTCGGGCCGGCTGCTCGTGCTCGACATCGGCGGCGGTTCGCTGGAGATCGCGGCGGGCGTGGACGAGGAGCCGGACGCGGCGGCCTCGCTGCCGCTGGGCGCGGGCCGGCTGACCCGGGCCTGGCTGCACACCGATCCGCCCTCGCCGGACGAGATGCGGGTGCTGCGCAAGCACGTACGCGCGGAGATCGCACGCACGGTCGCCGAGTTCAGCCGGCTCGGCCGGCCCGACCACGTGGTGGCCACGTCCAAGACGTTCAAGCAACTGGCCCGGATCGCCGGCGCGCCGGCCTCGGGCGAGGGGCCCTACGTCAAGCGCTCGCTCAGCCGGGCCGGACTGGCCGACTGGCTGCCCCGGCTCGCGGCGATGACCTCGGCCGAGCGGGCCGCCCTGCCGGGGGTGTCCGTGGGCCGGGCGCCCCAACTGGTCGCGGGCGCGATAGTGGCCGACGCGGCGTTGGACCTGTTCAACGTGAGCGCGCTGGAAGTGTGTCCGTGGGCCCTGCGCGAGGGCATCATCCTGCGCCGGCTGGACTGGATGGACTGACCCGCCGCTCACCCGGATGCCGTGGTCCGGCCCCCGGTTCGGACGCACCGATGCGCGCGATACCGCCGTGTCGGCGGTCGATGGTTCTACTCTGGGCGACGTGGCCGACCACGACATACTCCACGGTACGGGGGCCGACACGTCCGAGGCGCGAGGGCCGGACGCGGTTCTGCGCGTCCCCGACGCGAAGATCGCCCTGTCCACCGCCTCCGTCTATCCCGAGTCCACCGCCGACGGGTTCGAGATCGCGGCCCGGCTCGGCTACGACGGGATCGAGGTGATGGTCTCCACGGACCCGGTGAGCCAGGACGTCGAGGCGCTGCGGCGACTGTCCGACCATCACGGCGTGCCGATCCTGTCCGTGCACGCGCCCTGCCTGCTGATTACCCAACGGGTGTGGGGCACGGATCCGTGGACCAAACTGGTGCGCGCGCGGGACGCCGCCGAGCGGCTCGGCGCCGGGACCGTCGTGGTGCATCCGCCGTTTCGTTGGCAGCGCAGCTATGCCCGCGATTTCGTGCGCGGCATCGAGCGCATGGCCGGCGAGACCGATGTGCTGTTCGCGGTGGAGAACATGTTCCCGCTGCGCTACCGGGACAAGGAGGTCGCCGCGTACGCGCCGGACTGGGACCCCTCCGACGAGGAGTACCGCCACTTCACCCTCGACCTGTCGCACACCGCGACCTCGCGCTCGGACGCGATGGACATGCTCGCCCGGATGGGCGACCGGCTCGGGCACGTGCACCTGGCCGACGGCAGCGGCTCGCTCAAGGACGAGCACCTGGTGCCCGGACGCGGCACCCAACCGTGCGCGGAACTGCTCGAACACCTGGCGCGCACCTCGTTCGCCGGGACGATCGTGCTCGAGGTGAACACCCGCCGCTGCTCCTCGCGCGCCGAGCGTGAGGCGGATCTCGCCGAGGCGCTCGCGTACACGCGCCTGCACCTGGCCGCGGAGGCCGAGCCGGAGCGGCGTTATGGCTGAGGCGCGAACGGCCGCCGAGTCGGCGGGCACGCGGCGCGGCCCGGGCCGGCCGCCGGGTCGGCGCGGCAACGCCTCGGCGACGCGCGAGGGCATCCTGGACGCGGCCCGCGCCGAGTTCGCCGCGCGGGGCTACGCCGGTGCCTCGGTGCGCGCGATCGCCCGCGGCGCGGGCGTGGACCCGGCGCTCGTGCACCACTACTTCGGCTCGAAGGACCGGGTGTTCATCGCGGCCATGGACCTGCCGCTGGAGCCCGAGGCGCTGGCCGCCCGGGTGTTCGCGGCGGGCCCCGAGCACGCGGGCGAGCGGCTGGCCGAGGCGTTCGTGACGCTGTGGGAGCACCCGGACACCGGCACCCGGCTGCTGGCCATCCTGCGCACGGCGGTGTCCGACGGCGGCAACCCGGCCTTTCGCGAGTTCGTCGGCGCGGAGCTGATCGCGCGCCTGGCCGAGGGGGTCGGCGGGGCGGACGCGGCGCTGCGGGTGAACCTGTGCGTGAGCCAGCTCCTGGGGACCGCGCTCACCCGCTACGTACTGCGACTGGAGCCGATCGCCTCGACGCCGGCGGCGGAGGTGGCCGCCCGGCTCGCGCCGATCCTCCAGCGGCACCTGACCGGCTGAGCGTCGGGTCGGGTCCGGTCGTCGGGTCCGGTCGGGCCGGGCCGGGTTCGCTCGTGGGGGTCGCATAGTGGACGTCCGCGCCGTCGTCGGCGCTCGCGGACGTAAGCTCGAAAGCACCCCGGATCCACCGGTGAATTGCTGAGAGGGTGTGTGCAGTGCCGCAACTCAGGTCTCGGACGGTCACCCACGGTCGCGAAATGGCGGGCGCTCGCGCGCTCCTCATGGCCGCAGGCGTCAAGCGTGAGGACTTCGGCAAGCCGATCATCGCGGTTGCCAACAGCTTCACCGAGTTCGTACCGGGGCACACCCACCTCCAGCCGGTCGGCCGGATCGTGTCCGAGGCGATCTCCGCCGCCGGTGGCATCCCGCGCGAGTTCAACACGATCGCGGTCGACGACGGCATCGCGATGGGTCACTCCGGGATGCTCTACTCGCTGCCCTCGCGCGAGCTGATCGCCGACGCGGTGGAGTACATGGTCAACGCGCATCAGGCGGACGCCATGGTGTGTGTCTCGAACTGCGACAAGATCACCCCCGGCATGCTGATGGCCGCGCTGCGGCTGAACATCCCGGCCGTGTTCGTCTCCGGCGGCCCGATGGAGGCCGGCACCGCGGTGATGGTCGACGGTCGGGTGCGCCCGCACCTGGACCTGATCACCGCGATCTCCGACTCCGCGTCCGACCAGGTCTCCGACGAGGACCTGGAGCGGATCGAGAACGCCGCGTGTCCCACGTGTGGTTCGTGCGCGGGCATGTTCACCGCCAACTCGATGAACTTCCTGGTCGAGGCGATGGGCCTGGCACTGCCGGGCAACGGCTCGGTGCTGGCCACGCACACCGCGCGCAAGGCGCTGTACGAGGGCGCGGGCCGCACCGTCGTGGAGATCACCAAGCGCTACTACGAGCAGGACGACGAGAGCGTGCTGCCGCGCAACGTGGCGACCCGGCAGGCGTTCGAGAACGCGATGGCGATGGACATCGCCATGGGCGGTTCGACCAACACCATCCTGCACCTGCTCGCGGCCGCGCAGGAGGCCGAGATGGACTTCACCATGGCCGACATCGACGCGCTCTCGCGGCGCGTGCCGTGTCTGGCCAAGGTGGCGCCGAACAACGCGCCATACCACGTGGAGGACGTGCACCGGGCGGGCGGCGTGCCCGCGCTGCTGGGCGAGCTGTACCGCGCCGGACTGCTGCACGAGGACGTGCGCTCGGTGCACACCGACTCGCTCGCCGAGTGGCTCAAGACCTGGGACGTGCGAGGCGGTTCGCCCTCCGCCGAGGCGGTCGAGCTGTTCCACGCGGCCCCCGGGTGTGTGCGCTCGGCCACCGCGTTCAGCCAGTCCGAGCGCTGGGACTCGCTCGACCTGGACGTGGCCTCGGGCTGCATCCGCGACGTCGAGCACGCGTACAGCAAGGACGGCGGCCTGGGCATCCTGTACGGCAACCTCGCCGAGGCGGGTTGTGTGGTCAAGACCGCGGGCGTGGACGAGTCGATCTGGACCTTCTCCGGACCGGCCGTCGTGGTCGAGTCGCAGGAGGCGGCGGTCGACGCGATCCTGACCAAGCGGGTCAAGGAGGGCGACGTCGTGGTGGTCCGCTACGAGGGCCCCAAGGGTGGTCCCGGCATGCAGGAGATGCTCTACCCGACGTCCTTCCTCAAGGGCCGCGGGCTCGGCGCGAAGTGCGCGCTGATCACCGACGGGCGCTTCTCCGGCGGCACCTCGGGCCTGTCCATCGGGCACGTCTCGCCGGAGGCCGCGGCCGGCGGCACGATCGCGCTGGTCCGGGACGGCGACATCATCACGATCGACATCCCGAACCGCCGGATCGAGCTGGAGGTCTCCTTCGAGGAGCTGGCCGAGCGCCGCGAGCGGCTGCTGCACGACCTGGGCAAGTACCGCCCGGTCGACCGCGACCGGGTGGTCAGCACGGCACTGAAGGCGTACGCGGCGATGGCCACCAGCGCGGACCGGGGCGCGGTGCGTGACGTGTCGATGTTCGACTGATCCACGGCGGTTTCCGAAAGGGCGTCCCGGCTTCGGCCGGGGCGCCCTTTCGTCGTGTGCGGGGTCGTGCCGGGCCGGGCCTCGACCCGGCGGGCCCGCCGGGTCGGAGGGCCTTGACGAAGCGGGCCGGCGAGCACATATTCAACACATGATGAATTATGCCGAGGACGCGATCCGGGCCGAGGGGCTGCGGGTCGTGCGTGGTGGGCGGGTGGTGCTCGACGACGTGTCGTTCGTCGTGCCGCGCGGGAGCGTTACCGGGCTGCTCGGGCCGAGCGGCTGCGGCAAGAGCACGCTGATGCGTGCGATCGTCGGCGTGCAGGCACAGGTGAGCGGGCGACTGGAGGTGTTGGGCCGTCCCACCGGGGACAAGCGGCTGCGCAGCGCGATCGGCTACGTGACCCAGGCGCCGTCGGTCTACGCGGACCTGACCGTGCGGGAGAACCTGCGCTACTTCGGCGCGATCCTGGGCGCCTCGGCGGGCGAGGTGGACCGGGTGCTCCGCGAGGTGGACCTGACCGATCGCCGGGACGCCGAGGTGGCCCGGCTGTCCGGTGGACAGCGGGCCCGGGTGTCGCTGGCCGCCGCGCTGCTCGGCGAGCCGGATCTGCTGGTCCTGGACGAGCCCACGGTCGGCCTCGACCCGGTGCTGCGCCGGGACCTGTGGGGTCTGTTCCATCGGCTCGCCGCCGACGGCGTCACGCTGCTGGTCTCCAGCCACGTGATGGACGAGGCCGAGCGCTGCGAGCGGCTGTTGCTGCTGCGCGACGGCGCGCTGCTCGCCGACGACACCCCCGCCGCGCTGCTCGAGCGGACCGGGGCCCGGGACGCGGAGTCCGCCTTCCTCGCGCTGGTCGACTCCGCGCGCGGCCCGGCCGCTTCGACCCCGGCCGGCACCTCCGTCGCCGCTTCGATCTCGACCTCCGGGAGCGCGTCATGACCGGCACCGCCACCACCGCCACCGCGCGCCGCGTGCTCGGTCAACTGCGGCACGACCCGCGCACCATCGCGCTGATGCTGCTGGTGCCGTGCCTGCTGCTCACGCTGCTGTACTGGCTCTACGACGCCGAACCGCAGCGGTTCGACCGGATCGGCGGGCCACTGCTCGGCATCTTCCCGTTCGTGGTGATGTTCCTGGTCACCTCGGTGGCCACGCTGCGCGAGCGGTCCACCGGCACGCTGGAGCGGCTGCTCACCATGCCGATCCGCAAGCTCGAACTGATCGGCGGGTACGCGCTCGCGTTCGGTCTGGTCGCGGTGGTCCAGGCGGTCGTGGCCACCGGGCTCGCGATCGGCCTGCTCGGCCTGGACGTGGCCGGACCGACCTGGCTGATCCTGTGCGTCGCGGTACTGAACGCGCTGCTCGGGCTCGCCCTCGGGCTGTTGGTGAGCGCCTTCGCCCACACCGAGTTCCAGGCCGTGCAGTTCCTGCCCGCGGTGATCCTGCCGCAGTTCCTGCTGTGCGGGCTGTTCGTGCCGCGCGCGCAGATGCAGCCGGTGCTCGAAGCGGTCTCCGCCGTGCTCCCGCTGTCCTACGCGGTGGACGCGATGTCCCGGCTGACCACCGACAACGAGGTCTCCGGCCTGCTGCTTCGCGATGTCGCGGTGATCGCCGGCTGCGTCCTGGCGGCCCTGGCACTCGGCGCGCCGACCCTGCGTCGACGCACCCCATAGGACACGTGTACGTACCGTACGGTGGCCACCGGAGGCATCCGTGCCTCCGGTTGGACCAACGAACGCGAGAAAGTGTGGGGCCATGGCTCAGCGGGTTGCCGTCGTCGGCACCGGGAAGATCGGTGAAGCGCTGTTGTCCGGGATGATCCGGGCGGGCAAGAGCCCGGACGACCTCCTGGTCACCGCCCGCCGGGCCGAGCGCGCCGAGGATCTGCGCCGCCGCTACGGCGTGGAGGCGGTCACCAACGCCGAGGCGGCCAAGGCCGCCGACATCCTGATCCTGACGGTCAAGCCGCAGGACATGGCCGCGTTGATGGACGAGTTGGCCCCGCACGTGCCCGCCGACCGGTTGATCGTCAGCGGCGCGGCGGGCATCACCACCAAGTTCCTGGAGGCGCGCCTGGCCGCCGGCACCCCCGTGGTGCGGGTCATGTCGAACACGCCGGTGCTGGTGGACGAGGGGATGAGCGCCATCTCCGGCGGCGCGCACGCCACCGAGGAGCACCTGGGCCGGGTCGAGGAGATCTTCGGGTCGGTGGGCAAGACCATCCGGGTTCCGGAGAAGCAGCAGGACGCGGTCACCGCGCTGTCCGGCTCGGGTCCGGCCTACTTCTACTTCCTGGTCGAGGCGATGACCGACGCCGGCATCCTGCTCGGCCTGCCGCGCGCCGCCGCGCACGACCTGATCGTGCAGGCCGCGATCGGCGCGTCGGTGATGCTGCGCGACTCGGGTGAGCACCCCACGCTGCTGCGCGAGGCGGTGACATCGCCGGCCGGCACCACGATCGCCGCGATCCGCGAGCTGGAGAACCACGGCGTGCGCGCCGCGCTGCTCGCCGCGCTGGAAGCCGCGAGCAACCGGTCGCAGGAGATCGCCGAGGGCCTCAAGTGAAGCCCGAACTGGTGGTCTTCGACAACGACGGTGTGCTGGTGGACAGCGAGCCGATCGCCAACCGGGCGCTCGCCGGGCTGCTCACCGAACTGGGCGTGCCCACCAGCTACGAGGACTCGCTGCGCGACTACCTCGGCGGCACCATGGCGCGAGTGCACACGATCGTCCGCGAGCGGGACGGCGTCACGCTGCCCGCCGATTTCGACCACGTCTACCACGAGCGGGTGTTCGCCGGGTTTCGGGCCGAACTCGAGGCCGTGGTCGGGGTCGCCGACGTGCTCGCCGCGCTCGACCGCGCGGGCGTCGCGTACTGCCTCGCCTCCTCCGGCACGCACGAGCGGATCCGGCTCGCGCTGACCCGGACCGGGCTGATCCGGCACTTTCCCGAGTCGGTCCTGTTCAGCAGCCAGGACGTCGCGCAGGGCAAGCCGGCGCCCGACCTGTTCCTGCACGCCGCCGCCACGATGGGCGTCGACCCGGCGCGGTGCGTGGTGATCGAGGACAGTCCGCTGGGGGTCCAGGCCGCGCGGGCCGCCGGGATGACCGTCTACGGCTATGCCGCGATGACCCCGCCCGAGCGGCTCGCGGACGCCGACTCGCTGTTCAAGGACATGGCGGACCTGCCGGAACTGCTGGGCATCCGAGGGGCTTCGGGCGGTTTTTCCGCCCAGGGAATCTGACGATTCATCAAAAGATCTTCCCGGCCTCTGTCCGTGGAAGTGACCCGTCGGTAGCGTGCACGCCCATGCAGGTGACCGAACCGGCGGCCGGGCCGTCCAAGGAAGAAGCGCTGCGCCGCGCGCGCTTCAGCCTGCTCGCGTGCTTTTTGATCCAGGGCGCCTCCTTCGCGCTCCTGGTGACCCGGATCCCGGCGATCCAGCGCCGCTACGACATGGGCGACGGCACGCTGACCGCGGTCCTGTCGGTGGTGCCGATCGTCGCCGGCGTCGGCAGCGTGCTCGCCGGCGCGCTGGCCAAGCGCTACGGCAGCCACACCGTGCTCCGGGTGTCCCAGCCGATCGTCTGCGCGATCCTGATCGGGGTCGGCGCGGGCGATCGGCTGTGGCAACTGGCGATCGTGCTCTTCGTGTTCGGGCTCTCCCTGGGCGCGGTGGACGCGACGATGAACATGCAGGGCGTGGCGATCCAGGGCCGCGCCGGGCGCAGCATCATGCTCGGCTTCCACGCCTCCTACAGCCTCGGCGGCCTGGCCGGCGCCGGGGTCGCCGGGCTGTGCGCGTGGGGCGACGTCGCGCTGGTGTGGATGTACGCGGGCGCCGCCGTGCTCACCGTGCCGGCTCTACTCGTGGTCGGCCCCGGCTACCTGCGCGCGGACACCGCGGCGCCGGCCACCGAGCCCGTCGACCCGGAGCGGCCCGCGTACAAGCTGCCCTGGCGCCCGTTGATCCCGCTGTGCCTGGTGATGACGTTCGCCTACATCGGCGACTCGACGGTGGCCAACTGGAGCGCGGTCTACCTGGAGAAGGTGCTGGACAGCTCCGAGGCGTTCGCGGTGGTCCCCTACATCGCGTACATGATCACCACGCTGATCGGCCGCGGCGTCGGCGACCTCGGCGTACGCCGCTGGGGCATGGTCAACGTGGTCCGCGGCGGGGCCGTGGTCGCGGCGGCCGGTTTCGCGGTGGTCCTCGCCGCCCCGCACGCCGCGGTGGGCCTGCTCGGCTTCGTGATCCTGGGCGTGGGCCTGTGCGTACTGGTCCCGCAGACGTTCGCCGCGGGCGGCCGGCAGTCGCCGCGGGACGCGGACGAGGCGGTGGCCCGGCTCAACATCTTCAACTACGTCGGCTTCCTGATCGGCACCCCGCTCGTGGGCGGGATCGCCGACCTCGCCTCGTTCCGCGTCGCGATGCTCGTACCGCTGTTCCTGGTGCTCGCCGTGGTGCCGCTGGCCCGTGCCTTCGCCCCGCACGGTGAACCCGCTCACGACCGATGATCGTGAGCCGGGTCGGGCGGTAGCGTGACCGCATGAGTCGAGCGGTGCGGGTGATGTGGGACGACCGGATGACCGGTTACGACTTCGGCTCGTGGCACCCGATGAAACCGGTACGGCTGCGCCTGACCATCGACCTGATCCGCGCGTTCGGCCTGCACAACCTGCCGGAACTGCGGGTGTGCACGCCTGGGACCGCCACCGACGAGCAACTGACCACGGTGCACACCGCCGCCTACGTGGCCGCCGTGCGGGCCGCCTCCGAGAACCCCGGGCGGGCCGATCAGAGCTATGGGTTCGGCACCGTGGACACTCCCGCGTTCGCCGACATGCACGACGTGTCCGCGTTGATCGCGGGCGCCTCGATCGCCGCGGCCGACGCGGTCTGGCTGGGCCCGGAACACCCGGACGGCGCCGACCACGCGATCAACTTCGCGGGCGGCCTGCACCACGCGATGCCCGCCTCGGCGGGCGGTTTCTGCGTGTACAACGACCCCGCGCTGGCCATCGCCCGCCTGCTCGAACTCGGCGCCGAGCGGGTCGCCTACGTGGACATCGACGTGCACCACGGGGACGGCGTGCAGCAGGCGTTCTGGAACGACCCGCGCGTGCTCACCATCAGCCTGCACGAGAGCCCGCGCTTCCTGTTCCCGGGCACCGGCTTCCCGGACGAGGTCGGCGGGCCGGACGCCGAGGGCTTCGCGGCCAACCTCGCGCTTCCGCCCGGCATCGCCGACGCCGCGTGGCTGCGCGCGTTCCACGCGGTGGTGCCGCCGCTGCTCGCCGCGTTTCGCCCGGACGCGCTGGTGACCCAACACGGCGCGGACACCCACGTGGAGGACCCGCTGGCCCACTTCGCGCTGAGCGTGGACGCGCAGCGCACGGCGCATGCCGCGTTGCACGCGCTCGCGCACGAACACGCAGGCGGGCGCTGGATAGCCACCGGCGGCGGAGGCTACGCGGCGGTGGACGTGGTCCCACGCACCTGGACGCACCTGGTGGCCGAGGCGGCCGGCCACCCCATCGAACCCACCCGGGACGTACCGCTCGACTGGCGCGAGGAGGTCCGCATGCTCACCCGCGAGTCGGGACCGCAGCGGATGACCGACGGCGGGACCGGCGATTTTCGGCCGTTCTCCACGGGGTACGACCCGGCGGACCGGACCGACCAATCAATTCTGGCCACCCGCCGAGCGGTCTTCCCGGCCCACGGCCTCGACCCGATGTTCGATCTGTGACCCGTGGTCGCGATGCCTCCCGTGACCTCGACCCGTGACTCAAGGAGCTGTGCGTGACCGTTGCGGTTCCCACCCCCTCGGAGCTTCGCTCCCACCTCGTGCGCGGCCGGATCGCCGGTGACGTGGCGACGTCGAGAGAGAACAACCTCCGGCACTACCGACTGATGAGCGAGCGGCACCCGGGCCATCTGTTCGGCCTCGAACCGGACGGTCGGTGGAACGCGGACGACGTGCTGGCGCTGATGGTGCGCCGTTGCGGAGTGGTCGCCGACCCGGCCCACCGCAGCGGCCAGGACACCATCGACCCGGACCTGACCATCGCCGCCCTGGACGCCTACGCCGATCGGGTCGCCCTCGCCGCGAAGCGCCGCGAGCGGGTCATCGTTGCGACGGGTCACCCGGACGGCCTACAGGATTGGTACCGCACGCTGGCGCGCGTGCTGCGCGACGCCGGGTGTACGCTCCTGCGCCCCGCAGCGGGCTGGACCTATCGCACGCCGACCGCCGAGGGCGGGCAGAGCCGCACCGTGCGCTACCGGGGCGACGTGGCGATGGTGGTCGACGACACGGGAGATTTCCGGCACACCCACTCCGCGCGCGGCGTTCGGGCGATGCTGGCCGAGCTGGCGGCCCGCAACGAGCCGCTCCCGGATCTGCTGATCGGCGACCACGGGTGGGCCGGCGGCGCGGGTCAGGCGGGGGTTCCGGCGATCGGATTCGCGGATTGCAACGACCCCGCGCTGTTCGTGGCGGCCGAGGAGGGCCGGGTCGAGGTGGTCGTTCCGCTGGACGACAACGTCGCGCCACATCTGTACAAACCGCTCATGGCCTACGTCCTCGATCGGTCCGGACTGTCCGGAATCAATCCATAAAACAGCCTGATGGGCTATTCAGGTGGGATAACTACTCCTCTTCCCCACTGGTACCACACGCCACTACTCTGGAGGGACGCACGTGCGTGTGGCAGTCGCCGGAGGGGAAGCCGGCGCCCGACGCGTGCTGAATGGTTCGGTGCGTCATGGCTTCTGGAGAGAGGCCTCTCAACGAGGTCAACTTCTTGACTGTGGCCGAGGTGGCCGCGGTGATGCGGGTGTCCAAGATGACGGTGTATCGCCTGGTCCACAGTGGCGAGATGCCGGCCATCAGGGTTGGTCGGTCCTTCCGAGTTCCGGAGCAGGCCGTCCACGACTACCTGCGAGACTCCTACGTGGAAACAGCGTAGGGGGGCATTACGGACCGCCTCGTTTAGAGGTGGGCCGGGGCGGCGAGTAGGCTGGCCCCCAGTTGTGCGGGCTGATCCGGCTCCGCGCGGTAGGAACGTCACGTGAGCGAGGGTTGTCGGTGGGCTCTGTCATCAAGAAGCGTCGCAAGCGCATGGCGAAGAAGAAGCACCGCAAGCTTCTCAAGAAGACGCGTGTGCAGCGTCGCAACAAGAAGTAGGCATCCCACCGGCGTATGCCGCTGAAGCCTTGGGCGACCGCCCGTCGTGTTCCCTTCCGGGGGGCGCGACGGGCGGTCGTCGTGCTTTTCGGGGCGTTGCCGGTGGGTTTCCCGATCCGCATATGTGCACCACCGGTGTGAACGCCTCGTAAACGTGCGTCCGGTGGGTAGTCGGTACGGATACGTTGGGAACCTGTCGTCTCGCGTATGCGTTCCGTCACCATTCGAGCGCATGGCGATCACCTGGCGAGCAAACATGGGCGGGGGGAGGCACAGCGTGGGACGTGTTGTGATGGTCACCGGGGTCGCCGGCGACCCGGGGGCCGATTTCGTGCGGATGATCCGCGACGAGCCGGGAGTCGACCGGGTGATCGGAGTCGACCTGGTCGAGCCCGGGTCCACTCCGGACGGCGTGGACTTCGTGCTCGCCGACATCCGCAACCCGATGATCGCCAAGGTGGTCGCCTCGGCGGCGGTGGACACCGTGGTGCACCTGAGTCCCAGTGAACTGCCGTCGACCCAGGGCGGTGCGGTCTCGATCAAGGAGACCAACGTCATCGGCACCATGCAATTGCTCGCCGCCTGCCAGAAGGCGCCCTCCATCCGCCGCCTGGTGGTGCGCTCGACCACCGCCGTCTACGGCGGTTCGCCGCGCGACCCCGCGCTGTTCGCGGAGGACACCGAACCGCGCGTGCAGCCCTCCGCCGGATGGGCCAAGGACGCCGTGGAGATCGAGGGCTACGTGCGCGGCTTCGCCCGGCGCCGGCCGGATGTCGCGGTCACGGTGCTGCGGTTCGCGCCGCAGCTCGGGCCGCGGACCGACTCGCCGATGGGCTCCTACTTCGCGCTCCCGGTGTTGCCGACGGTGCTCGGCTACGACCCGCGCCTGCAGTTCGTGCACGAGGACGACCTGCTGGAGGCGCTGCGGATCGCCGTACTGGCCGATCGGCCGGGCACCTACAACATCGCCGCCGAGGGGGTGCTGTTCCTGTCCCAGGCCGCGCGTCGGCTCGGTCGAGCGGTGCTGCCCTTCCCGGCCGCCGCGGTCGGCCTGGTCAATCAGGGTTTGCGCCGCGCGGGTTCGGTGCACCTGTCCGCCGAGCAGGTGCGACTGCTCACCCATGGGCGTGTGGTCGACCCCACGCGCGCCCGGGAGAAACTGGGCTTCGTCGCGGCCAGGAGCACGGCCGAGACGTTCGCCGACTATGCCTGGGGTCGATATTCGGCCGGTCTGCTCGACCCCAGGCGCCTGGCACAGGTGCCCGATCGACTCGCCACGTTGCTGCTCACCAGGAGGAGCCCCGATGGGTGACGCCCGGATCATTCCCTTCGACGGCGCCGCCTCCGGAGCGCGGACGCCCGCGCCCCGGTCGGCGCGGCGGCCCGCCCGACCCGCGCGGGCGGTCCGGGTGCCCGAGCCGGTCGAGGGCGAGGTGCCGGTGCGGTCGATCGAGGGGCGGGCGATCCGCGAGCGCGAGGAGGCGCCGGGCGCCGGGCCCAGGCGCGCGCCCGGGACCGGGCGCTCGCTGCTCGGCTCGCTCGCGGGCGCGGTGGGCGGGGTCGTGGGCGGTGCCGCCGCCGGACTCCTGGACGGTGTGGCCGGACCGGGCTGGGAGGACAAGGCCGCGGACGGGCTGGCCTTCCTGCGACGGCGGATCACCGGCGACTACGAGGTGGACGAGTTCGGCTTCGACCCCGAGCTCAACGACAAACTGATGGCCGCGCTGCGGGTGGTGTACGAGCAGTACTTCCGGATCGAGGTCAGCGGCCTGGAGAACATCCCGGCCAAGGGCGGCGCGCTGATCGTCGCGAACCACTCGGGCACGCTGCCCGTGGACGCGCTGATGACGCAGGTGGCGGTGCACGACCACCACCCCGACCAACGCAACCTGCGACTGCTCGCCGCCGACCTGGTCTTCCAATTGCCGCTGGTGGGCTCGGTGGCGCGCAAGAGCGGACACACCCTCGCGTGCCACGCGGACGCCGAACGGCTGCTCGCCAAGGGCGAGTTGGTCGGGGTGTGGCCGGAGGGCTACAAGGGCCTGGGCAAGCCGTTCAGCGAGCGGTACAAGCTCCAGCGTTTCGGGCGCGGCGGGTTCGTCTCGGCCGCGCTGCGCACTCAGGTGCCGATCGTGCCCTGCTCGATCGTGGGCGCCGAGGAGATCTTCCCGATGGTCGGCAACGTGCGCACGCTGGCCCGGTTGCTGAACCTGCCCTACTTCCCGATCACGCCTACCTTCCCGCTGCTCGGCCCGCTCGGCCTGGTGCCGCTGCCCACCCGGTGGCGGATCGAGTTCGGCGCGCCGATCCACACGGACGCGTACGCGGAGGAGGCGGCGGACGACCCGATGGTCGTTTTCAACCTGACCGACGAGGTGCGCGAGACCATCCAGCACACCATCTATCGGTTGTTGATGCAGCGGCGGTCGGTCTTCTTCTAGGGCTTCACGGGTTCCCCGGCTTCGCGGGCGCGCTCCGGCTTCGGCCTCCTCCGGGGCGCGCCTCCCGGGCTTCGGCACACGGCGCGGGGGGGGGGGGGGGGGGGGGGGGGGGGGGGGGGGGGGGGGGGGGGGGGGGGGGGGGGGGGGGGGGGGGGGGGGGGGGGGGGGGAGC